>NZ_JBWKVH010000019.1:0-126909 GCF_059421605.1 Cupriavidus sp. GW821-FHT02F09 | reverse complement strand
ATCCGGGTCGCTTCTTTGCCTACTTTCTTGGCGAGACAAGAAAGTAGGTCGCCTCCCCGCAGGGGAGGTGAAACTGCCTTTGACTTTGCAGTTAAGCAGTTAAGCAGTTAAGCAGCTGAAGTTGCAGTTAAACCCCTACCCTCCCAAATTAACCTCCACTGCCGCCACCCGCGCAGCATGCACCCGATCCTTGATCAACCCAGGATCCCCAGCACACTCCCGCGCCACGGCCCCGGCGTCCACCGAAGCCGCCGCCTCCAGCGCCATCATCAACCGCGCCGTCTGCGGATACTCCCGGTCCTCAAACCCAAGCCGTCCCCGCGCATCCGCCTCGCATGC
Organism: Cupriavidus sp. GW821-FHT02F09; assembly: GCF_059421605.1. Classification (NCBI taxonomy): domain Bacteria; kingdom Pseudomonadati; phylum Pseudomonadota; class Betaproteobacteria; order Burkholderiales; family Burkholderiaceae; genus Cupriavidus; species Cupriavidus sp. GW821-FHT02F09. The sequence continues at coordinate 126,570 of NZ_JBWKVH010000019.1, read as the reverse complement.
CTGCAGCACTTCAGCAAACCGCGCCGGCTTGCGCAACGCATCGCACCGCTCCAGCAATCGCGTCAGCGCAGCCGCGCCAAACGCCTCGGAGCGATGGATATTGCCATGCTCGCGCGCCACCACCACAGCCAGGTCACGGCAGTCAGTCGGCACGCGTAACCGCTTGCAAACCGCCTCCAGCAATGCCACGCTGCGCTGCTCGTGCCCGATATGACGGGGCAGCACATCCTCGGGCGTGGTGCCCTTGCCCAGGTCGTGCATCAGCGCGGCAAAGCGCACCGGCAGCGAGGTGCCCATCGCGGCGGCGGTATCCACGACCATCATCACGTGCACGCCGGTATCCACCTCCGGGTGGTAGTCGGCCCGCTGCGGCACGCCCCATAGCCGGTCCAGCTCGGGCAGCAGCCGCGCCAGCGCCCCGCATTCGCGCAGCACTTCGAACATGCGCGAGGGCCGTGCCTCCATCAGGCCGCGCGCGAGTTCCTGCCAGACGCGTTCGGCCACCAGTGCGTCGACCTCGCCGGCTTCCACCATCCGGCGCATCAGCACCAGCGTCTCGGGGGCTACCGTGAAATCAATGAAACGCGCGGCGAAGCGCGCCACGCGCAGGATCCGCACCGGGTCTTCGGCGAAGGCGTCCGACACATGGCGAAACAGCCGTGCGGCAAGGTCGCGCTGCCCGCCATAGGGATCGATCACAGGGCCCGTGAGCGCGCCGTCATCGCCCACCGCCTGCGCCATGGCGTTGATGGTGAGGTCGCGCCGCACCAGGTCGTCTTCCAGCGTCACGTCCGGCGCGCAATAGAACGAAAAGCCCTTGTATCCTGCCGCGGTCTTGCGCTCAGTGCGGGCCAGCGCGTATTCCTCCCGGGTCCTGGGATGGAGGAAAACGGGGAAATCCTTGCCTACCGGCTTATAGCCCTGGGCTTCCATCTCGGCCGGGGTTGCGCCCACCACCACATAGTCGCGGTCCTGGCTCGACAAGCCCAGCAGGGCGTCGCGAATGGCGCCGCCTACGGCATACACCTGCATGGACGAGCTCAATGGTTGATCACGACCGCATCGGCGCGATCGGGGGTGAGGCGGTAGGGCTCGTCGGAGGCGAGGAAATCGCGCTCCTCACGGGCATCGGCGATCCACGCCTGCATGGCCGGCAGCGCCAGGATAAAGTCCGCATATTGCTTGGCGGCCTCCGGCAGGTGGATGCCATAAGTGGCAAAGCGGCTGACGACCGGCGCGAAAAATGCGTCGGCAATGGTGAACGCGCCAAACAGGAACGGCCCGGCGGCAGCATGGCGCGCGCGCAGGTCCGACCAGATCGCGGCGACACGGTCCACATCGCGCTGCACCGCCACGTTCCAGCCCATGCCGGGCAGCACCGCGGTGACGTTCATCGGCAGCTGGCTGCGCAGGTTGCCGAAGCCAGAATGCATCTCCGCGCAGATCGAGCGCGCATGCGCACGCTCGGCACGGTCGGCCGGCCAGAGCCGCTTCTCGGGAAAGGACTCGGCCAGGTATTCGGCAATCGACAGCGAGTCCCACACCGAGACATCGCCATCGACCAGCACCGGCACCTTGCCAGTGGGCGAGTGCTTCGCAACCGCTTGCTCAAACCCGGCCACGAACAAGCGTACCTTGACCTCTTCGAACGCAATGCCAGCCTGCCGCATCAGCAGCCAGGGGCGCAGCGACCAGGAAGAGTAATTCTTGTTGCCGATGACGAGCTTCATCGCAAAATCCTTGCAGGAAAACGTGGGGGAGCGCGCGCGCGGGGCCGGGGCAAGCCCGCAGCGCGAAGCGCGAAGCGTGCGCACGCAAGCGCACGCCGGCGAGCGAACCATTGTAGCCAGCCGCGCCAAGCGCCTCCAAGCGAATTACGCTCGCAGCGATGTGAATCCTGGTCACATGCGAAGGGCAAAACCCGGCCGGGCAGCCTGCCGCTCAACGATACCCGCTGCGCCGCAGTCCCAGCATCTGGCTCTCGTGCCCACGGCCCGCCAGCACATCGGTCATCACCACCTCCAGCCCCACCGGCTGGCCCAGCCCAAGCTCGGGCGCGATCGGCCCCCGCATGACATTGTCGAGCCGCATGGAGTCCAGGTTGTCGCGCGACATCACCGGCGCGCCCGGCATGTATTCGAGGATGGCTGCCTGCACGCGGGCCAGGGCGTCGGGCAGGTGCAGGACCGGGCGCGGGTGGCCGCTGGCGCGGCCCGCAAAACGCACCAGCGCCTCCAGCGTATAGACCTGCGGCCCCGCCAGGTCGTAGGCGCGGCCGATAGTGTCCCGCGTCGCCATGGCGTTGACCATGACCTGCGCCACGTCCTCCACGTACACCGGCTGGAACCTGGCATGCGCGCAGGCGAGCGGCACTACGGGCGCCAGTTGCTGCATATGGGCGAACAGATTGAGGAAATGGTCGTCGGGGCCGAATATCACGGACGGACGGAAGATGGTCCAGTCCAGAGCGCTCTCGCGCACCACGCGCTCGCCGTCGCCCTTGCTGCGCAGGTACATCGACGGGCCGGCGCTATCGGCGCCCAGCGCGCTCATGTGCAACAGCCTGCGCACGCCAGTGCTGCGGCAAGACTCGACAATGCGCCGCACGAGGTCTACGTGGGCGGCGGCAAAAGCCGCGCCGTAGGGCTCGGCGCGTTCGCCATGGAGAATGCCGACCAGGTTCACCACGACGCCGTCGGTGCCCAGCGTGCCAATGGCGGTGTTCAGCGCAACATCGTTCCTCACGTCCAGCTCGATCACCTCGACGCGCGGCAACAGCAGCAGGTGCTGCGCATGCTCGGCGTCGCGGGTAGCGGCCACGATGCGCTCAGGGTCCAGAGGCGGCTCCACGACGGTGCCCGGCTCCAGCGGCGTGGCCGACGCGGTGGCAACACCTGCCAGGCGGGCTACCAGGTGGCTGCCGACAAAGCCGGCCCCTCCGATCACTAGAACGTTGCTGGTCTGCATGGATCTCTCCGCGGCAAGGGACGACTGGCGCACGCTCCAGGGCTGGAGCACGCGCCGGCTACCGCATTGGCCTGCAGACCGCGCTGCCTTGAAGGCGTTAAAACCTCAAGGCAGGCTGGTGGTGGTGATCTGCGACGGCGACACCACGCCCAGGCGATCCTTGAGCGACTGCGGCCGGCCGCTCATCAATGCAGCATAGTACGTGGCGTTCGACAGCACATTCTTCACATAGGTCCGGGTCTCCGAGAACGGAATGGTCTCGGCGAAGATCGCGCCCTCGACCTGGCGCGGCAAGCTGGAGCGCCAGTTCTTGGGACGGCCCGGGCCGGCGTTGTAGGCGGCCGAAGCCAGCGTCCAAGAGCTGTCCAGGTCAGTCAGCACCATGCTCATATAGTTGGTGCCGAGCTGGATGTTGATATTGGGATCGCTCATCATCGAGGGCGAGAAGTCGGTCATGCCGATCTTGCGCGCAACCCACTTGGCGGTCGCCGGCATCACCTGCATCAGGCCATGGGCGCCGGCGGACGAGCGCGCGTTCATGATGAAGCGCGACTCCTGGCGCACCAGCCCATAGGCCCACGCCATATCCAAGCCCACGTCATCGGTGGCGCGCTGCATGATGTCGCGGTACGGCATCAGGAAGCGCAGCGAGAAGTCATGCTCGGCCTGGGTGCGGTCCGCGGTGTTCACGGCGCGGTCCAGCAGTTCGATGCGGCGGGCGTAGTCGGCGGCGGCCAGCAGCTGGCGGTCGGTCATGCCGCGCAGTTCCCAGTTCCATTCACGATTGCCTTCGAAGCGCAGGTTCAGGTCATAGAACTTCTGCGCGCGCAGGAAGCCCGGGCGGGTGCGCATGGCATTGACCTCGGCATCGCTGACCTGCGTGCGTGCCGGCAGCACGATGCGGTTGCCCAGTTCCTCGCTGGCCAGCTGGCCGTAGAAGTTGAACTGGCCGGCGATCGACTGGAACTGCTTCTCGGCCTCGGCGCCGCGGTTGTCCGCCTTGAGCGCGCGCCCGTACCAGTACGTCCAGGCCGGATCCTTGGCGCGCAGCTCGGGGCGCATCAGCTCCACTGCCTGGCGCACCTGCTTCCAGTCGCCCTGGCGCAGTGCGGCGCGCACGCGCCATTCCTGCGTTTCGTCGGACAGCCACTGGTTACCACCCAGGTCCATCTGGCGGCGGTAGTAGCCGGCCGCCTCGGGTGCAAGCTTCTTGGCGGCGTACTGGCCGACCACGCCCCAGCTGGCGCCCTGCTCGTCGCGCGACAAGCTGCCGGCGTTGGCGCTCAGGTAGGCCGCGGCCTGGGAGGGATCGTTGCGCGCCATCTTGACCACGGTGGCGAGCGTGTTGCTGTCGCCGCGCGCGTCCGGCGCGGTGGCGGCGATGCGCCCGGCCAGCGTCACATAGTTCTGTTCCAGCGCCTGGCGTGCCTGGAAGGCCACGTCGCTCGGCTCGATCTGCCTGCTTTGGGCCAGGTAGCCGATCAGGTCGACACAGCCTTCGCCGTAGTAGCGCGGATCGCTCAGCGCCGCGCGTGCGTCCGCCGCCACGTTCTGGCCCTTGAGCGCGCGCGACAGCAACGCGTAGCACTCGACCTGCGTATCGTCCTTGAGCACGAACTGCGGGTATTCGGCGTCGAAATTGGCCCAGTCGCGCTTCTTGCCCAGCACCAGCAGCCAGTCGTTGCGCATGCGGTCGGCAATGGCCTCGCCCTTGTAGCGCTGCAGGAAGGCACGCACCTGGTCGTCAGGGGCGTCGATGCGGGCCAGGCCGCTGGCGTCGAACATCTGCGGCTTGATGCGGAAGTACTCGACGTAAGACGAGATCGGGTAGTCCACCAGCGTGGCCGAGATGGCGTCGGTGCGTGCCACGTCGTTTTTACGCGCGGCGTCGCGCAGCGCCACGAAAGCGTCGTCGGGGTTGCTCGGGATAGCGAGCGACTGCGATTGGGGTTGCGGCTGGGGCCGTTTCTGCGCAAATACCGGCGTGGCAAGCACTGCGCACGCGATCGCCGCCAGGGCGGCCTTGGCCACACGCTGCGGATATACTCCCTTCGGCATTCTTCTTCCTTGTTGTGACGGCCGGACAACACCTTTCGAGGGCGTGCATCCGACCGTGCAATGTTGGGTCAACAGCAGACATTATCCCACGCAGCCATGCCAAGCGACGACGTTCGCAGCCCCTCCGGCGCGCCCGGAAAGCCCGACTCCAGCGTGCCGCGAGCGGCACTGCGGCGCCAGTTGCTGGCGCTGCGCGGCGCATTGCCGCAGCGCCCCGTCGCCGACGCCGGCATCGAAGCCGCGCTGGCCGCCCTGCTGGAGCGCTTGCCCGTGCATCGCCTGGGCTTCTACTGGCCGATCCAGCAGGAGTTCGACGCCCGTGGCGTGGTCTCGCGCTGGCTGGCCGGCGCCCCCGCGCGGCAAGCGGCCCTGCCGGTGGTAAGCCGGCCGGGCGCGCCGCTGGATTTCCACCAGTGGGAACCGGCCACGCCGATGGTTGCCGGGCATTACGGCATTCCCGTGCCCGATGGCACGCCGCCCTTGCTGCCAGACGTCCTGCTGATTCCATGTGTCGGTTTCAGCGGGGATAAGTTCCGCCTGGGCTATGGCGGCGGGTTCTACGACCGCACGCTGGCGGCGCTGGCCGCCAGCGGGAACGCGCCGGTGGCGATCGGCATCGGGCATGAGGCCTGCCGGATTGCGTTGGTGCCGCAGGAGCATGATTTGCCGATGGATTGGGTGGTTAGTGAGGGGGGGGTGTTTTGAGGGATATGGGATGTTATTGGGGGGTGGTCGCTGTTTCTTTGATCGGTGTTGGTTTTTGAACCCAAAAGCCATACGACATCCCCCTGCGGGGTTGGTCGCTGTTTCTTTGATCGGTGTTAGTTTTTGCACCCAAAAGCCATACGACATCCCCCTACGGGGGCTGCCGGTCACTTTTCTTTGACCGGCAAAGAAAACTAACGAAAAGAAAGCCGCCCTGCCGGGAGCAGAGCAATAAGGCTGTTCGGCCTCGGCGGTTACGTCGTACGGCCCAGAGTGTTGGCTGAGCTTTGCCATACCGACTTGAAGGACATCGCTACGGCATGACCCTATGGTCACGTGGTGGTGCCCCTGATCGCTTTGCTCGGTGCGCGTTTGGGCATCTGCCGTTCGCGGTGCGTAGCGCCACGATCCTGCCTGCCCTGGTGGTTTCGTGGTTTTGTCTCTGGCGGCGGGCGCTCGGCCATTTGATGCCCTGCCGTACCGGCTCTATCTGCGTCTTGCTCTTAGCGTCCAGGGTTTCGTGGTGGGCACCGTGGCCCGTTCGCCCGTTCGCTAGGGCCGCGCTCACACCCACGGCGCTCGTCCTCCGAGACAAAACCACGAAACCAGCCACACCCGAAACGGCGCAGCACTTCGCGCCGCGAGCGGCAGATGTGGGAGTGGTCACCGCACACGAGGTCAGGGGCTGCACCACGTGACCATTGGGTCATGCAAGTTCGATGCCCTTTGAGCCGGTAAGGCACGCTAGCCAACACTCCGGGCCGTACGACGCAACCACTGCCCCACATAAGCCTTATTGCTCTGCCCCCGGCAGGGCGGCTTTCTTTTCGTTAGTTTTCTTTGCCGGTCAAAGAAAAGTGACCGGCAGCCCCCGCAGGGGGATGTCGTATGGCCCTTGGGTCCAAAAACCAACGCCGCTAAAAAAAACAGCGACCACACCCCAAAAAAACAAGCCACCAACTACAAACAACGCCCCACAGGCACCAACTCATCCACCAAATCCCGCATATGCCGCCAATGCGATCCCTCCCAAAACACTCGCTGGCAGCAATCGCAAGTCACGAACCGCTCCTGGCGCGCAAGCACGCCCGGCGGCACGCGGCCGTCGACCTCGGTTTTGTCGATCGCCCGTAGCGGCACATTGCAGTCCAGGCACAGCGAGAACGGCCGCGCGCTACGGGCCAGGTCGAGCCGCGCGAAAATCTCCCGTAGTTGCGGTGTGGCCTTGATGGCGCGCACGTAGCAGCCATGGGTGACCCCGCGCCGCTTGAGCAGCTCGCGGTCCCGCGTGAGCACGATGCGGCCTTCGCGCATGGCGATGGCTTCGATCTCGCTATCGGCGTAATGGTTGTCGTAAAGCGTGTCGAAGCCGGTCAGGCGCAGCAGGTGCGCCAGCCCGCCCAGGTGGGCGTCGGCAACAAAGCGGGTCGCGCGCAGCGGCTCGGCGCGCACGCGCAGCAGCGGTGTGACGTCGAAGGCTTCGAACTGGGGATAGACCGAGACGCGGTCGCCATCCTGCAGCAGGCGCTCGAAGCCGCATGACTCGCCGTTCACCAGGATCAGCTCCACTTCGGTGTGCGGCACGCCCAGCGCTTCGATCATGTGCTTGACGGTGGCGGCGCGCGCGCAGGCGCACACGCAATCCCGGCCGCGCTGCGCGCGCGGCAGGAAATCGTTCAGTTCCTCGTAGAAACGAAACGTGGCGGTGACGGTGGCAGGGTCGGTGGCCATGGGCCAAAGTATGCCACCGCCCGGCAGCGCCTCAGCCCGCTTGGTTGGCCAGCCGCAGCGTGGATTCCACGGAAAGCCGCGCCCAGGCTGTCATGGACTCGGCCGACTCCAGGCAGGCTGGTGGAGCGCTCAGGTAATGCTGCATGGAGATCTCGCGGCCGTTGCGGCTGTAGCGGAACGGCTCGCCGCCCTCGGCCTCGAAGCCCCCGCGCGTCTGGTCGTCCACTTTCAGGTAGCAGCGCCCGCCCAGCACCAGCGCGAACACCAGGCCGTCGTAGTACAGGGCGTGGCCGCCAAACATGCGGCGCGTGGTGATCGGGCCGATGCGCGCCGCTAGCGGCCCCAGCAGTTCGAGCAGATGGTCGATGAAGGGATCGGGGCGGCGGGCTGGCATGGCGCGGGCGGATGCCTCAGAGCTTCAGGCGCTGCCAGATGGCTTTGGTCGCGCTGGCTGTGTTGAGCGTGTAGAAATGCAGCCCCGGCACGCCGGCCGCAAGCAGGCGCTCGCACAGCGCGGTGACCACATCCAGGCCAAAGGCGCGGATCGATTCGCGGTCATCGCCGAAGCCTTCCAGCCGCTTGGCCACCCAGCGCGGCACTTCGGCACCGCACATCTCGGAGAAGCGCATCAGCTGCGAGGAATTGGTGATCGGCATGATGCCCGGCACGATCGGTACGTCCACACCCATGGCGCGCACGTCCTCGACGAAACGGAAGTACGCATCGGCGTTGAAGAAGTACTGGGTGATGGCCGAGTCGGCGCCGGCCTTGACCTTGCGCACGAAGTTCTCGAGATCGTGGCGGGGCGACTTGGCCTGCGGGTGGTACTCGGGATAAGCCGCCACCTCAATGTTGAACCAGTCGCCGGTCTCGGCGCGGATGAACTCCACCAGCTCGTTGGCATAGCGGAACTCGCCGATCTCGCCCATGCCCGACGGCATGTCGCCGCGCAGCGCGACGATATGGCGGATGCCGCCGTCACGGTAGGTCTTGAGGATATTGCGGATGCTCTCGCGCGAGGACCCCACGCACGACAAGTGCGGCGCGGCCTCGATGCCTTCGCGCTGGATCTCCAGCACGGCGTCCAGCGTGCCCTGCTGGGTGGTGCCGCCGGCACCGAAGGTCACCGAGATGAACTTGGGCTGCAGCGGAGCGAGCTGCGCACGCGTGTTGCGCAGCTTCTCGGCGCCCTCCGCCGTCTTGGGCGGGAAGAATTCAAAGCTGAAGTAGCGGTCTTGCATGATGGTGGCGCGCCGCCTATGGCGCGGCGCGCTGAAAAATTGGCATGGGACGCCGGACGGCGTCAGGCGCTGCGGCGTTCGCCGAGCAGCACGCTCGACAGGGCCCAGGAGATCACGCTGTAGAGGATCGAGCCAAGCAGGGCCGCGCCAAAGCCGGTGACCACGAAACCGGCCAGCAGCTTGCCCACGAACAGGAACAGCAGCGCGTTGATCACGAAGATGAACAGGCCAAGCGTCAGCAGCGTCACCGGCAAGGTCAGGATCACCAGGATCGGGCGGATCAAGGTATTCACCAGGCCGAGCACCAGCGCGGCGATCATGGCCGAGCCGAAGCCGCCAAGATGAATCCCATCGATCAGGCTGCCCACCAGGAACAGCGCGGCGGCGTTGATGATCCAGACGGCCAACAATCTCATGACGACTCCTTCGCTTGGGTAAAACGGATTCGGGGCAGATTCGGGGCACGGCGTCCGCTGCGCGCGGGCGCCGCGGGCTGACGAACCGGCGGTTGATCAAACGCAGATCAGCCGCCGGCCACCGGCAGATCAATAGCGGTAGTGATCGGCCTTGTACGGGCCTTGCTTGCTCACGCCGATGTAGGCGGCTTGCTGCTCGGTCAGCTCGGACAGTTGCGCGTTAAGCTTCTTGAGCTGCAGGCGCGCGACCTTTTCGTCCAGGTGCTTGGGCAGCGTGTAGACGCCGACCGGGTACTTGCCGCTTTCGCGTTCCTGCCACAGCTCGATCTGGGCGATGGTCTGGTTGGCGAACGAGCTGCTCATCACGTACGACGGGTGGCCCGTGCCGCAGCCCAGGTTCACCAGGCGGCCCTTGGCCAGGATGATGATCTTCTTGCTGGGTTGATCGCCAACGGCGGGGAACACCACGTGGTCGACCTGCGGCTTGATCTCGTCCCACTCATACTTTTCCAGCGAGGCGATGTCGATCTCGTTGTCAAAGTGGCCGATGTTGCAGACGATGGCCTGGTCCTTCATCTTGGCCATGTGGTCATGGGTGATGACGTGGTAGTTACCGGTGCAGGTGACGAAGATGTCGGCCTTGTCGGCAGCGTATTCCATGGTCACCACGCGGTAGCCTTCCATCGCGGCCTGCAGTGCGCAGATCGGGTCGACCTCGGTCACCCACACCTGGGCCGACAGGGCACGCAGTGCCTGCGCGCTGCCCTTGCCCACGTCGCCGTAGCCGGCCACCAGCGCAACCTTGCCGGCGATCATCACGTCGGTGGCGCGCTTGATGCCGTCCACCAGCGATTCACGGCAGCCATACAGGTTGTCGAACTTGCTCTTGGTCACCGAGTCGTTGACGTTGATGGCGGGGAACTTGAGCTCGCCCTTTTGCGCCATCTGGTACAGGCGGTGCACGCCCGTGGTGGTTTCCTCGGTCACGCCCTTGATGGCATCCAGGTTACGGCTGTACCAGGACGGGTCCTTGGCCAGCTTTTCCTTGATCGCGGCGAACAGGAAGGTTTCTTCCTCGCTGCCCGGGTTGGCGATCAGCGATGCGTCCTTCTCGGCGCGGGCGCCCAGGTGCAGCAGCAGCGTGGCATCGCCGCCGTCGTCCAGGATCATGTTGGGGGTGCCGCCATCCTTCCAGTCGAAGATGCGGTGGGTGAAGTCCCAGTATTCCTTCAGCGATTCGCCCTTGAAGGCGAACACCGGCGTGCCCGAAGCGGCGATGGCCGCGGCAGCGTGGTCCTGGGTCGAGAAGATGTTGCACGATGCCCAGCGCACGTCGGCGCCAAGCGCCACCAGCGTCTCGATCAGCACGGCGGTCTGGATGGTCATGTGCAGCGAGCCGGCGATGCGCGCGCCCTTCAGGGGCTGGGCGGCAGCGTACTCGTCGCGGATGGCCATCAGGCCGGGCATTTCGGTTTCGGCGATGGCGATTTCCTTGCGGCCCCAGCCGGCGAGGCCCAGGTCGGCCACGAGGTAATCGTTCTTCAGGTCAGTCACTGCGTTCATGTTTCACTCCGATGAAGAGTGGCGACGAAGGACGAGTGCGGGGAATACGGCCGCGCCATGCAAGGATGGTGAAAACCAAGGCCTTTGCATAACGGGCGGATAGGTCGACTCGCCTCCGTGTGTATGCCACGGATCAGCGAGCGCCGTTGAAGACAGTCCGAGCCTGGCGAATGGCACAATAAGGCCCATTCGTTGCAACGCTCCTCGGAGTGGCGGTATTGTAGCCTGCCCCGGCACGCTTGGCACCGCCACCGCCATGAATTTTTCTTGACCGCCGGCCCAGCACATGACCCTGACGACACACCGCCCCCCGCGCACCCTGACCATCGCCGGCTCCGACTCGGGCGGCGGCGCCGGCATCCAGGCCGATCTCAAGACCTTTGCGGCGCTGGGCTGCTTCGGCATGAGCGCGATCACCGCCATCACGGCGCAGAACACGCTCGGCGTGACCGGCGTGCATGCCATCCCGGCCGACATGGTAGCGGCCCAGATCGATGCGGTTGCCAGCGATATCGGCGTGGATGCGGCCAAGACCGGCATGCTGGGCACCGCGGCCATCGTCGAGGCGGTAGCCGCCGCGGTGGACCGCCATGGCATTCGCCAGCTGGTAGTGGACCCGGTCATGATCTCCACCTCCGGCGCCACCCTGGCGGACGACGCCACCACCCAGGCCATGGTGCGCCTGCTGTTCCCGCGCGCCGTGCTGGTCACGCCCAACCTGCCCGAGGCATCCTACCTGCTGGGCCGCAAGATCACCCGGCGTGATGAAATGGAGCAGGCGGCACGCGACCTGGTCGCGCTGGGCTGCCCGGCGGTGCTGCTCAAGGGCGGGCACCTGGATCCGGCCGATGCCGGCCTGGACGACCTGCTGCTGAGTGCCGACGGCACTGTGCGCGTGTTCAGCCATCAGCGGGTCGACACCCGCAACCTGCATGGCACCGGCTGCACACTGGCAGCGGCCATTGCTGCCCAGTTGGCAAGGGGCGATAAGCTGGAAGACGCGGTGGAAGTGGCGCTGGATTTCGTGGCCGATGCGATTGTGGCGGGTGCTGACTTTGCGCTTGGGACGGGCAACGGGCCGCTGAACCACAGCTTTGCGCCGCGGGTGCTGGGATGAAGCAAGCCAGCGGCCCTGGACGAAGCCGTCGAACGGGCCAAAGCCGCGCGCCATGACGACGGCTGTTTCTCCCTCTCCCCTCAGGGGGAGAGGGCCGGGGAGAGGGGTGGCTTAGCTAGGAGCCACTGGAAGCGGAGCCCTCGGATTTGTCCAGCACGCAGGCGGAACGAGCGCCCGCCCTCTCCCCCGACCCCTCTCCCACAAGTGGGAGAGGGGAGCGGACCAGCGGTATGATTTGCGCCCCAGCCTGACATCCGCCACACCATGCCCACCCTCACCCAGATCGACCTGCGCACCGACCCCACCGCCGCCCCATACCAAAAGCACGAAGTGGTACAGGTAGCCTTCGCCAAAGAACCCGGCGAACTCATCAGCCTCGAAGGCCCCAACCGCTACCGGCCCGGCGACGCCATCATCACCGGCTCCACCGGCGACCGCTGGGTCGTGTCCCGCGAACGCTTCGACCCCAAGTACGAACCGCTGCAAGCCGGCACCCACGGCCAGGATGGCGCCTACCAGAACATCCCTGGCGTGGTGCTGGCCAAACGGATGGACCAGGATTTCAGCATTGCCCGCTCAGCCGGCGGCGACGTACTGCATGGCGCAGCTGGCGACTGGCTGATGCAATACGCCCCGAACGACTACGGCATCGTCCAGCAGGCGCGCTTCGCCCAGGTCTACCGTCCGGCCAGCGGCAACGCCTGAGGCGTCAGTCCCCGCCGCTGCTCAGCGGCACCAGCTTGAACGCCGCGCGTGCCACGCAAACCACTTCACCAGCGGCGTTCTTCACTTCGCCCTCGCAAAACGCGATGCGCGCGCCGCGCCGCATGCAGCGCGCTTCCAGGTGCAGTTCACCGCGTGCCGCAGCCAGGAAATGCGTGGACATATCGATGGTGATCACACCGGTTTCCAGCGGCGCATGCGAGCGCGCGGCGCCGCTGAGCGTGAAATCCAGCGTGGCCATCAAGGTGCCGCCGTGCACGTCGCCCCGGCTGTTGACCAAGAACGGGCTGACCGGCAGGCGCGTGTGGCACAGGCCCTCTTCCATCCGCACGGGCTGCAGGCCAAGATGGCGCATCAGCGGCACGTCGATGCCGAAGTAGGGTTTCTCGGGCGTGCCCGGCGCTACCGGGACAATCTGAGCGGGACTTTCCAAAACAGTTCTTCCTTATTCGCGTTCTTCGCGTTATGCGAGCTCCACCACCGCCTGGCCCTCGGCGACGGCGTCGCCGGGCCGCACCAGGATGGCCTTGACCACGCCAGCATATTCGGATTCGAGCGGTATCTCCATTTTCATGGACTCGATCATCATCACGGCGTCGCCGGGCGCAATGGTAGCGCCAACTTCGATGTGGATGGCGCAGACATGGCCGCTTACCGCGGCTTCGATCTTGTTCATCAGGCAGCTCTCTGGGTAGGTTGTGGGTTCTCTGCGGCAGGCGTGGCCAGCACACGCTGGGCGAGCGCGGTATCGATGCGCCCGGCCAGGAAATCGGGATGCGCGAGCACGCGCAGGATGAAAGGGATGTTGGTCTTGACGCCGGCAATGGCGAAATCCCCCAGCGCCGCGCGCAGCGTGGCGATGGCCTCGCCGCGATCGGCGCCGGTGGCAATCACCTTGGCCAGCATGGGGTCGTAGTACGGCGTGATGCGGGCGCCTTCGGCGTAGCCGGTTTCCACGCGGATGCCCTCGCCTTGCGGCGGGCGGAACACCTCCAGCGGGCCAGGCGACGGGAAGAAGCGCACCGGGTCCTCGGCATACACGCGCGCCTCGATGGCATGGCCTTGCGCGTGGACCTGGCCGCCCGGCAGCACATCATCGATGCGCTCGCCGCGCGCCAGCCGGATCTGCGCTGCCACGATATCCACGCCGGTGATCTGCTCGGTGACGGCGTGCTCCACCTGCAGGCGCGTGTTCATCTCCAGGAAGACAAATCCGGTGGCCGGCGTGTGCAGCATTTCCACCGTGCCGATCACGTCGTAGCCGATGCCGGACAGCAGCGCCGAGAGCTTGGCCGCCATGGCTTGCACCTCGGCACGGTCCAGCCCGTGCGCGCGCGCTTCCTCGATGACTTTCTGATGACGGCGCTGCACGGAGCAATCGCGCTCCCACAGGATGCGCACGCCGCCGTGGCGGTCGGCCAGCACCTGGAACTCGATATGGCGCGGCTGCTCGACCAGCTTCTCCAGGTACAGCTCGGCCTGGCCAAAGCTGCGCTGCGCCACCGAGCGCGCCTGCTGCCAGGCAGCGGCCAAGCCGGCCGCGTCACGTACCGGCACCATGCCGATGCCGCCGCCACCGCCGGCGGGCTTGATCAGCACCGGATAGCCGATACGCTCTGCCGCAGCGGCGACGGTGTCCATGTCGTCGGGCAGCACCTCGGAGCTGGGCGCCAGCGGCATGCCTTGCGCGGCCATGAAAGCGCGCGCTTCGGTCTTGTGGCCAAGGCGCCGGATCCAATGCGGGGACGGGCCGATAAAGCACAGGCCGGCGGCTTCCACGCGCTCGGCGAAAGCGGCGTTTTCCGACAGGAAGCCATAGCCGGGATGCACCGCATCGGCGCCACTGGCGCGCGCGGCTTCCAGCAGCTTGTCCTGGTCCAGGTAGCTGGCCAGCGGCGGCGCTTCGCCCAGGCGCAGCGCGGCATCGGCTTCGCGCAGGTAGGGCAAGCCAGCGTCGGCATCCGAGTACACCGCGACCGATTCCAGGCCCAGCCCGCGCAGCGCGCGGATGATGCGCGCCGCTACCGCGCCGCGATTCGCGACCAGCACGCGACGCAAGGGACGCAACGGACGCAACGGACGCAACGGACGTACCGATTCGCAAGCCTTCGTCGTGGCAATCATGAAGTCTCTCCCGCGCGGATCACTACCGCGTCGACCAGCACCGGCGCCACGCCGGCGCGGCTCACCATGACCGGATTGGCGTCGACCGAGCGTACCTGTCCTTGCGCGCCCACCATCCAGTCGCCCACGCGCACCAGCATTTGCGCCAGCGCGTCCACATCGACCGCCTCCATGCCGCGCAGCGCGCCGAAGGCGCGCGCAATGCGCAGCCGGCCGATGGCCTCGCGCGCCTGCGCGGCGTTGAAGGGCGCGACGAGAAACTGCACGTCGTCTATCGCTTCGACCAGCACGCCGCCCTGCCCCACCATCACCACCGGTCCGTAGACGTCGTCGATGTGCGCGCCCACCGCCAGCTCGAAAGCGCCGCGTTGCTGGCGCGCCAGCAAGACGCCGCCATGCTGGATGCCCTGGCTGGCAGACAGCCCTCGCAGCATACGGTCCAGGTCATGGAAGGCAGCCAGTGCCTGCGCCTCGTCGGCAAGGCCGAGGCGCACCAGCCCTAGCTCGGACTTGTGCGTGATATCGGACGAAACGCCCTTGGCAACCACTGGCGTGCCCAGTTCGCCCAGCGCGCGGCGCACGTCATCCACGCTGCGGCACAGGCGGTGCCGCACGACCGGCAGACCGGCCTGCGCCAGCGCCGCCAGGCTTGCCACTTCGTCGAGCGATACGTTGGGAGCCGCATTGTCCTTGGCGAACACCGGCGGCAGCGCGGCGGGCTCGGCCAACGCGGCGGCATTCATCGCCGCGTGCCGCGCGAGCATGCCCAGCGCGCGCATGGCGGCACGCTCGCTGTCGAACACCGGCACGCCTTGCGCGCGGAACGCCTGCGCCACCCATTCCTGGTTGGCGCTGACCGCCACCGGCACGCCGCTGGCCGAGGCAAAGCGGCCGGTCTGCGCGGAGAAATCGGCAAAGTCGTAGCCCTCGCCGCCGATAGGAAAGCCCACGTAGATCATGTCGGCCTGGCGCTGCGCGGCCACCACTTCCAGCGTCTGCCCGTAGATGTGCGGCTGGCCCAGCAGCGCAGTGGTCATGTCGATCGGATTGCGCGCCGACACAAACGCTGGAAGCACTGCCTTGAGCGCGGCTTCCCCCTCGCCTTCGAACTGGCACAGCGCGAGGCCCTGATCCTCGGCGGCATCGGCCGCCAGTACGCATGTGGCGCCGGAATTGCTGATCGCCACTACCTTGCGTCCACGCGGACGCTGCCCGCCGATAAACACCTGGCTGTACTCGACCAGCTCGCGGAAATCCGCCACGCGCTGGATGCCGTGCTGGCGCAGGAAGGCGTCGGCTAGTGCATCCTCACCGGCCAGCGCGCCGGTGTGCGAGCTGGCGGTGAGTTGCCCGGCCTGCGTGCGGCCAGCTTTGACCGCCAGGATGGGAATGTCGCGCTGATGCGCGACACGCGCGGCCTGCGCCAGCACAGCCGGGTCTTTCAGCGATTCGATATAGAGCAGCAGCACCCGGATGTCCGGATCGGCCGCGACCGCGCGCAGCACCTCTGCGGCAGTGATGTCCGCCTCGTTGCCGGTCGCCACCATATAGCGCACGCCGATGCCCTTGCGGCGCAGGCCACCGTAGACGATGGAAGAGCCCGCGCCGCTCTGGCTGACGATGGCGACCGGCCCGTCCTGGCCGGCCTCCTCGTTGATCATGGTCGAAAAATGCAGGATGGCCCCATCGCGGAAATTGGCCACACCCTGCGTATTGGGGCCGAACAAGCGCAAACCGCCCGCGCGCGCGCGCTCGACCAGCCTGCGCTGCTGCGCCGCGCCGGCTTCGCCAAGCTCCGCAAAGCCCGAGGAATAAATCACCGCTGCGCGCGCATTGACCGCCAGGCACTGGTCGATGGCCTGTTCGACCTCCTGCCCCGCGACACTGATCACCACGACATCGGGCGCATCGGGCAGCGCGGCCAGTTCGGGATAGGCCTGCAGGCCCTGGATCTGCGCGCGTTTGGGGTTGACCGGATACACACGCCCGGCAAAGCCGTAGCGGCGCATGTAATCGATCGGCCGGCCGCCGGCCTTGATCGGATTATCGGAGGCGCCAAGGATGGCAACCGAACGCGGGGCCAGCAGTTCAAGCATGTTGTCGCTCATCTCAATCCACCTTCACCTTGGCTTCGGTGGCCACGCGCTTCCACTTGACTAGTTCCGCCTGCATAAACGCGCCGAACTGCTCGGCACTCAGCGTGCCGGGCGTGGTGCCGCTCTGCGCCAGGTTAGCCTTGGATTCCGCCGTGTTCATGCTCTTCACGGCGTCGCGGTTCAGGCGCTCCACCAGCGGCTTGGGCAGGTTGGCCGGGCCATAGAAGCCAATCCACGTGGTGGCCTCGTAGCCGGGCACGCCCTGCTCGGCAATGGTGGGCACATTGGGCAAGGCCTCGCTGCGCTTGGCCGAGGTCACGCCGATGGCCTTGACCTTGCCGTCCTTCACATAGGGCGCCATCGTCATCACGTCATGGAACAGCGCGGGGATCTGGCCGCCGAGCAGGTCCGACAGCGCCGGCGCCGCGCCCTTGTAGGGAATATGCGTCAGCGGCGTGTTGGTCATCAGCCGCAGCAACTCCCCCGACATATGCGTGGCGCCGCCAATGCTGGATGAGCCGAACGACAAGCCTTCCTTTTGCTTCCTCGCGTACGCAAGGAATTCCTGCAGGTTCGACACCGGCACATTGTTGT
Source organism: Cupriavidus sp. GW821-FHT02F09 (assembly GCF_059421605.1). Taxonomy (NCBI): domain Bacteria; kingdom Pseudomonadati; phylum Pseudomonadota; class Betaproteobacteria; order Burkholderiales; family Burkholderiaceae; genus Cupriavidus; species Cupriavidus sp. GW821-FHT02F09. The sequence goes on along the minus strand of NZ_JBWKVH010000019.1, from coordinate 109,235 downwards.
TCACCACCAGCACGTTGGGCGTGGTCGCCAACAGCGCGATCGGGGTGAAGTCCTTGCTGGCGTTGTACGGCAGCTTGGGCCGCACCGCGGGATTGATCACCTGGTGCGTGGCGCTGACCAGCAGCGTGTAGCCGTCCGGGTTGGCGCGCGCGACGATCTCGGTGCCGATCTGGCCGCTGGCGCCGGCGCGGTTATCCACCACGAACGGCTGCTTGAACTCGGCCTGCATGTCGCGCGCGATGCGGCGCGCCAGCAGGTCGGTCATGCCGCCGGCGGGAAACGGCACGACGATGGTGACGGGCTTCTGCGGCCAGTGCTCCTGCGCCTGCGCGCCGGTGGCGCCCGGCAGTGCGGCGCCAACGGCCAGCGTGGCGGTAACGATGGCATTGAGGGTGGGGCGGTGCGCAAGGATAGGTCGGTGATTGGGCAAGGCGGTCTCCATTATTTTGTTTGTGTCTGATTTGCCGGACGGTCTCTCGTCTCAGGGCCGGATGCCGAACTTGCGCACGCCCGGCTCGCGCAGCGGCGCCGCCAGGTTGGCGAACTCGCACAGCAGCGAGCGCGTATCGCGCGGGTCGATGATGTCTTCCACCACGAAGGCTTCGGCGCTGCGGAACGGCGACGTCAGGCTGCGCACACGCTGCTCGATCTCGGCGCGCTTTTGCACGGGGTCGTCGGCGCCTTCGATCTCGGCCTTGTAGGCAACCTCCAGCCCGCCCTCGATCGGCAGCGAGCCCCAGTTGCCGGACGGCCATGCATAGCGGAAGTTGAAGCGGCCCATATGCTGGTGCCCCGCCGCCGCCACGCCATAGGCGCGGCGCAGGATCACGGAGCACCACGGCGTGGTGGCCTGGTACACCGCGGCCAGCGCGCGCACGCCGTAGCGCATGGTGCCGGCCTTCTCGGCTTCCAGGCCGATCTGGAAGCCGGCGATATCGACCATATTGATCACCGGCAGGTGGAAGGCTTCGGCCAGGTCCACGAAGCGGATGAATTTCTCCGCGGTGGGGCCGTCCCAGCCACCGCCGTAGTGATACGGATCGCTCGCCACCACCGCCACCGGCCAGCCATCCACGCGGGCCAGCCCGGTCACGATGGCGCGGCCCCAGTGCCGGCCCATCTCGAAAAAGGAGCCCTGGTCCACCAGCGTCTCGACAATGGGGCGCACCTTGTAGACGGAGCGGCTGTCGCGCGGGATCGCGCTGAGCAGCCACTCATCGCGGCGGGCGGGATCGTCGGTTGGCTCAACGCGCGGCGGCAGTTCATGCACCGAGCCCGGCAGGTAGGACAGGAAGCGGCGCGCGCGCGCAAAGGCTTCTTCCTCGCTCGCCACTTCGTCATCGACCACGCCATTGCGCGTATGGATCTGGCTGCCGCCGAGCTCGTTCTTTTCCAGTACCTGGCCAATGCGCGCCACCACCGGCGGGCCGGCGTTGAACAATTGCGCGGTGCCCTTGACCATCACCGAGTAGTGGCTCGCGGCCACGCGCGCCGCGCCCATGCCGGCCACCGAGCCCAGCGCCAGCGACACCACCGGCACCAGCGACATGTTCTCCACCACGTGCTGCCACACCTTCATGGTGGGGATGTTGGTGTAGCCCTTGTTCTCGATATTGCGCACGGAGCCGCCACCGCCGGTGCCGTCTACCAGCCGCACCATGGGCAAGCGCAGGTCGTGCGCCATCTTCTCTGCATGGATCAGCTTCTCGCCAACGGCACCGTCGTTGGCGCCGCCGCGCACGGTGAAGTCATCGCCCACCAGCACCACCGGGCGGCCGTCCACCTTGGCGCGCCCCATCACCAGGTTGGCGGGCGTGAGGCCCACCAGGCGGCCATTGCTGTCGTACTGGCCGCTGCCGGTGAGCGCGCCCACCTCGCGGAACGATCCGGCATCGGCGATCGCGTCGATGCGCTCGCGCACGGTCAGCTTGCCGGCGTCCTTGTGCCGCTTGACCTTGTCGGGGCCGCCGAGCTGCGCGGCGAGTTGCTTGCGGTAGGCCAGTTCATCGATTTCGGGCTGCCAGGACACGGCGGTCTCCTTAGTGCTGTTGTTATGGTCGTGGGCTATCTAGACGCATAAATGCAGCAAACGTGCCAGGCGCACCGGCCCTTGATTTCATTGTTCTTTTTATGGCTCGCTGATATTGTGTCCGCAATAAGGACACAAAAGTGCCCACGACGGAGACACAACATGTCGTCATCAGCGACACCCGAAGACACTTTCCCCGGCACTGAAGACAACCTCGGCGTACTGGTCGCCAGCCACGCGGGAGACGTACTAGCCAGCCTGGGACTCGCCGCCAACGCCACGCTGGCAACCGCCGCGCTAGCCGCCAGCGCAGGGCTCGCCGGCGACGGCAACACCCCCCAGGATGCCGGCCGCCTGTTCGAATGCAGCCTGCCTGGCCCCGACAGCAAGCCCGCGCACCGCTTCATCGCCATGCGTCTGAGCGACCGCGAGCGGCAGGTCATCCTGCTGCGCCCTGCCGAGCGTGACGCAGCCCTCTTTGACTTCCTCGGCGCGGTACCCTTTGCCGGCGCGATCCTCGATCACTTCATCACCAACCCCTACCAGGCCATCACCGTGGCGGACCGCGCGGGCAACGTGCGCTTCATCAGCCCGGTGCACGAAAAATTCCTCGGCCTGCGCACCGGTGAAGGCACGGGCCGGCCCGCGGTGGACGTCATCCCCAATTCGCGCCTAGCGCAGGTGGCCGTCAGCGGCAAAGCCGAGATCGGGCAGTTGCAGGAGATGAACGGGGTGACACGCGTGGTGAACCGCATCCCGATCAGTGCCGCAGGCGAGGTGCTTGGCGCCATCGGCCAGATCCTCTTCAAGGAGCCTGAAGCCATCGGCCGCATGCACCGCGAGATGACGCAATTGCGCTCGCAACTGGCGCAAACACAACGCGAGCTCGACGCGTTGCGCGAGCAGCAGGCCGGCGCCGGCCCCGGCCTGCTGATTGGCGATAGCGCACCCATGCAGCGGCTGCGCCGAGAGATCGACACCGTAGCGCGGCTGGACGTGCCGGTGCTGATCCTCGGCGAAAGCGGCACCGGCAAGGAACTGGTGGCACGCGCCATCCACGGCGCCAGCCGCGCGGCCCAGGGCAAGCCGCTGGTCAGCCTGAACCTGGCCGCGCTGCCCGCCACGCTGATCGAGGCCGAGCTGTTCGGGCATGCGGCGGGCGCCTTCACCGGCAGCCATCGCCTTGGGCAGGCCGGCAAGCTGGAGCAGGCGGCAGGCGGCACGCTGTTCCTCGACGAGGTTGCCGATATCCCGATGGAGATGCAGGTCAAGCTGCTGCGCGTGCTGGAGGACCATATGGTGGAACGGCTGGGCAGCCGGCAGGCGCAGCGCGTGGACTTCCGGCTGGTAGCGGCAACCAACCGCGACATCCAGGCGCTGATCGATGGCGGACGCTTCCGCCTGGATCTGTACTACCGCCTGAGCGGCGTGGTGCTGCGCATTCCCGCGCTGGGCCAGCGGCGCGAGGACATCCCTGCCCTGTTGACCCATTTCGTGCGCGGCTTCTGCGCGCGCAACCAGGTGCCGGTGCCGGAAGTGGCCTCCGAGGTGCCGCGCTATCTGGCCGAGCGGCGATGGCCGGGCAATGTGCGCCAGCTCAGGCAGAAGATCGAAGAAGCGCTGGTGTTCTGCGACGCACGCGTGCTGCGCGCGGCGGATTTCGCCCGGGGCGAGGAAAGCGCGGTGGCGTACGGTCTGAGCGAGCCGCCGTTGCCGTATGGCGAGGCACTGGACGAGGCGGCGAATGAGGCGGCGAATGAGGCTGGGATCAACGCGCGCGCCGCATCGCCGGCGGACCTGCGGGAAGTCGCGTACGAGGCCGTGCTGCAGGCCATCGCGCGGCACGGTGGCAACAAGAAGCGCGCGGCGGAGCAACTGCGCATTTCACGCTCGCATCTGTACAAGATCCTGGCGCGTGGCGCGCGCGGCTGAGCGCAGGCGTTTTCCAGCGCCTACAGGAACTCCCGGACAAACCAGGCATTGAAGCGGTAAAGCGCAATGGTTGGCATCACGGAAAACAAGAACAGGCTGACGACAGCGCGCCGGTTCTTATACAGGTAGAGCGCCAGCAGATCCCGCAGCGTGTAGCTGGCTACCAGCACCAGGAGCGGAATGTAGGCCAGGAAGCAAAACAGGAAAATCCAGACAAAGGCGCCGCCCTGTAACGCTCGGTCAAGCATGCCAGCACCGGCGATCCAGTGCCCATCCCCGGCACTGAATGTAAGAAGCAGCATCAACAGGGAAACGATCAGCGTGGGATAGCGGAGCATTTAGATCGGCCCTCTCTCGCCGCCCGGCTCGTCGCCAAACAGCACGCGCAGCATGCGCTCGGGATTGGCCAGGAAATCGCGCGTCACGCGAAAGTGTTCGGTGTCCTGATAGTCGATCCGCGCCATGCCGTCCGGCGAGCAGGTGTAGATCCACGCGTTGGGATAGGCCATCAGGATCGGCGAGTGCGTAGCGATGATGAACTGCGAGCCGTCTTCGGCCAGATCATGGATGCGCGACAGCACCGCCAGTTGCCGCTGCGGCGACAGCGCCGCCTCGGGCTCGTCGAGCAGGTAGAGCCCATTGCCGCCAAAGCGATGCATCATCAGCGCGAGAAACGATTCGCCATGCGATTGCTCGTGCAACGAACGCCCGCCGTAGGCGTTGATGACGGGCGGGCTGAAGGCCGGCTCCTGGTCCAGGCGCTCGATTTCCGTGGCCACGTTGAAGAAGCTCTCCGCGCGCAGGAAGAAGCCATCGCGCGGGCGCTTGAAGCCGCGCGCAACGCGCAGGTATTCGTGCAGCACCGAATGCGACCGACGCGTGCCGAAGCTGAAATTGCGCGAGCCGCCCTCGGCGTTGTAACCCATGGCCACGGCAATGGCTTCCATCAGCGTGGACTTGCCCGATCCGTTCTCGCCAACCAGGAAGGTCACCTTGGGGTGCATCTCCATCGCTTCCAGCGTGCGCACCGCGGGCAGGCTGAAGGGGTAGCGCTCGAAGCTGTCGACGATGTCGCGCCGCAGGGTGACGCGGCTGATGAACTGGGACGAGATCATGGGGTTCGCCGGAGTGGATGGCACGGCACTATCGTAACGCCGTTCGGCGCCGGCGTGGCTCACAACGCCAGGCGCATGGCGATGCGTTGGCGCAAGCCGAGCGCCGCCTCGCGCGCCAGTGCGGCGCAGAGCGCCGGGCTGAGATCGGCTTCATCGAGATGGCGAAAGCCGAGGCTTGCGTAGAACGGCGCGTTCCACGGCAGGTGGCTGAAGGTGGTGAGATGGAGCGACTGCAGGCCTTGCCGGCGCAAACCATCGGCTACGGCGCGCACAAGTGCGCGGCCAATGCCACGGCGGGCGTGGGCGGGGTGGACGTCCATCTCATCAAGGCAGGCATGCTGGCCAAGCACGCTGGCGAGCGCGAAGCCGGCTGGCGTGCCGTCGGGGGCGATAGCGACCCACAGGCGGCGCTCACGCTGCGCGCGTTGCAGGTCTTCGAGCGGCGTGACTTGCTGGCGCAGCGCGGGAGGCAGGTCGGATTCGGGGAATAGTTCAGCCGCCGCGCGTTCGATGGCAGGCAGGCCGGGTACGTCTTCGGGAGTTGCTAAGCGAATGACTGGCATCGGGGCGCGGCGGTATGTGGCAAGTTCGGGCTCCCCCCCTCATCCGCTGCGCGGGAGAGGGCGGAAGCCCGATAAGCGTCGTGCGGGACAAAACCGAGGGCTCCGCTTCAAGTGGCTCCTAGCTAAGCCACCCCTCTCCCCGGCCCTCTCCCCCTGAGGGGAGAGGGAGAGACAGCCGTCGTCATGGCGCGCAGCTTTGGCCCGTTCTGCGGCTTCGTTCAGGCCCGCTGGTTTGCTCCCCTCTCCCACTTGTGGGAGAGGGGCCGGGGGAGAGGGCGGGCGCTGGCCCAGAGTATGGACAGTCACACGCACGCGTGCTTGCCCATCCTCCGGGCCCCATGCATCACGCCGCCGGAAACATCCCCAGCAGATTCGTCACCGCCGCAGGCACGTCAGCCGCCTCGGTAATCGCGCGCACCACGGCCGCGCTGCCAACGCCAGCCGCCAGCACCTCCGGCAAGCGCGCCGCATCGACGCCGCCGATGCCCACCAGCGAGGGCACCACGGGCTGCATCAGCTTGACGTAGGCGTGGAAGCGGCCCAGGCCCTGCGGCGCGGTCGGCATGATTTTGGTGGTGGTCGGGAAGATCGCACCCAGCGCCAGGTAGCTCGGGCCGATGGTGGCCACGCGCAGCATCTCGGCATAACCGTGCGTGGACACGCCAAGGCGCAGCCCGGAGGCGCGCAGCGCATCGAGGTCGGCCTCGTCGAGGTCTTCCTGGCCGAGGTGGATGCCATAGATGCCGCTGTCGCCACCCTGGCTGGCGTGGTAGTCGATGGCAGCCCGCCAGTGATCGTTGATGAACAAGCGCGAAGCGCTGCCGCGCGCGGCCTTGGCGGCGCGCTCAATCTCGCTGCGCACGGCCTGCACGTCGTCGGACTTGAAGCGCAGCTGCACGGTGGGCACCGCCAGCGGCACCAGCCGCTCGATCCATTCGGCGCTGGGCACCACCGCGTACAAACCCAGCGGCGGGCACGGTGCGAAGGGCTCGGCGCGCTGCTCCGGCGCGACCAGCGCGGCGTGGCGCACGTGCGGGAAGCGCGCGAAGTCCACCGGCCAGTCCAGCGAGCCCGGCTGCCAGGCGCGCGCCAGGCAGAGCGCATCGTGCGCGGGGAAATGCAGCGCCAGGCAAGCCAGCAGCGCGGCGACGAAGGCCGGCGAATGCGCGGTGTCGTCGTCGGCATGGGCACTGAAGACCCAGGTGCCCATCGGCGAGCGCACGGTGTCGCTCCATTGCCCGCCTTCGCGGTCGCTCTCGATGGCGATGGCGCCGGCGCCGGCAATGCGCGCCAGCGTGGCCTCGTCGGCCTCGCCGTCGAACAGCACCACGTCGGCATCGCCGAGCGCGGCGGGGGCGTTGCCCTGCACCCACGCGCGCCAGGCCTTGTCGCTGGTGCCGAAGGTGGCGCCATAGCGCGCCAGCAGCGTGTCGCGCAGCGCGGCGTCGATGCCGGCCGGGAGAAGATTGCGGGTCATGCGTGGTCCTCCGCGCCTTCGGCGTGCCAGAACGGCATGCCCACCACCGGGGTGCTGGCCTGCGCGATATCGCGCTCCGGCATGGGGCCGGCCAGGTAGGCGGTGCGGCCCGCGTCCACAGCCAGCGCGAAGGCGCGTGCCATGTTGACCGGATAAGCAGCCTGCGCCACTGCGGTGTTCAGCAGCACACCATCGTAGCCCCACTCCAGCACCTGGGCCGCGTGCGACGGCAGCCCGAGGCCGGCGTCGACGATCAGCGGGGTATCCGGCAAGCGTTCGCGCAACAGGCGCATGGCGTGCGGATTGACGGCGCCCTTCCCGGTGCCGATGGGCGCGGCCCAGGGCATCAGCGCCTGGCAGCCCACGTCCAGCAGGCGGCGGCACAGTACGAGGTCCTCCGTGCAATACGGCAGCACCTTGAAGCCCTCCTTGATCAGCGTCTCGGCCACGGCGGGCAGGTTGAGCGTATCGGGCTGCAGCGTGTAATCGTCGCCCACCAGCTCAAGCTTGATCCAGTCGGTCTCGAACACTTCGCGCGCCATCATGGCGGTGGTGATGGCTTCCTGCGGCGCCATGCAGCCAGCGGTATTGGGCAGCACCGGCACGTTCAGCGAGCGCAGCATCTGCCAGAAAGCCTGGCCGCCCTCGCCATCGCCGACCGAGCCCTGGCGGCGCAGCGCCACCGTCAGCATGGCGGGCCGGGCCACCTCCACCGCGGCCTGCAGCGTGGCGGGAGACGGATAGCGCGCGGTACCCAGCAACAGGCGCGAGGCAAACGACTCGCCATAGAGCACGAAGGGGTCGGCGAACAGGTCGCGCCGGGGTTCTGCGGAATTGAAGGTCATTTGGGGTCAGCCTCCCGTCACGGGTTGCACGAGGTCGATACGATCGCCGGCGGCGAGCACGGTGGCCGCATGCGCGGCGCGTGGCACGAACTGGCCGTTGAGCGCGGCGGCAAATGGCGGCGCGATGCCGGCGCCCGCCACCGCATCGGCCAGCGTGGCGTTATCGGCAAGGGCGAGCGGACGGCCGTTGAGCAGGATATCCATGGTCATTGTCGTTCAGTGCAGCACCGGCGAGCCGGCGACGGTATCGAGCGCGGCCGCGATCATGCCCGGCCAGCGCACCGAAGCGGGCACGGCATGCGCGGCAGGATCGTCGTCGAGCAGAGCCCGCACCACCTGGCAGGCGGCCTCGGTGACCGCCGGGGCGATCAGGAAGCCGTGCCGGTACAGGCCATTGAGGCGCACGATGCGGGCATGCTGGTCGACCCGGATGGCCGGCAGGTGGTCCGGGCGCGTCGGGCGGCGCTGCACATTGAGTTCCAGCACGCGCGCCTCGCCAAAGGCGGGGTGCAGCGAATACGCCGCGGAAAGCAGCTCCAGCGCGGAGCGCACGCTCATCGGCGAATCATCTTCGCTTTCGAGCTCGGTGGCGCCGATCACGTAGAGGTCGTTGGGCTTGGGCGCGATATAGATCGGGTAACGCGGATGCAGCAGGCGCACCGGGCGATGCAGCTTGACCTCGGGTGCGTGCACACGCACGACTTCACCGCGCAGGCCGCGTAATCCCGGCATGCTGCCGTGCGCGGCGGGCTGCCCCGGCCAGGCGGCGCGGGCGCCCAGGCCACGGCAATCCAGCACGGTGCGCGCGCAGATACCCAGCGCGGGCAGGTCGCCCGCTTCGATTTCACCAGCCTCCCAGACGCAATGCAGCCCGCTTGCCACCGCGCAAGCCAGCAATGCGCGCAGCGTGCCGCGATTGTCCAGCTGGCCTTCGCCGGCCAGCAGCAGTCCCTGGGAGAAACGGCCCGCGAGCGCGGGCTCGAGCGCGGCCACGCCATTGCCGTCCAGCGCGCGCATGCGCTCGGCCACCAGTTCGGGCGGCGCCACGGCGCGCACCCGGCTGGTAAACAGCGACATCTCGCTGCGGTCGCGGGTATGCCATACCACCAGCGTGCCGTCTTCCTGGAAGAACACCGGCTCCGGCAATTCGGCCACCCAGGTGCGCCACAAGTCGACGCTGGCGGTGCCAAGCTCGACGATGCGGCGCTCGGCAATGGCGGATTCCGCCAGGGGCGCGAGCATTGCCGCGGCGACGTGCGCGGCGGAGCCAACGCCGTCGGGGCCACCGCGCTCGACCAGCGCCACGCGCAGGCCGGCACGCACCAGTTGCCAGGCGGAAAGGCGCCCGGCCAGGCCGGCGCCGAGCACGGCCACATCAAACGACTGCGTTGTCATGGGGATGGTTGTGCCGGTGCTCGCCGCGATGGCGCGGCGAGCACCGGCCTCCTTTAAGTCATGGCGTGCCCCTTCGGGGAAGGGGCACGGTACTTCGCGTGCGGCGCTGCACGGGCATGCGCCGCACCATGGCCCTACGCCTTACGAGTAGATCTTGCTGCCGCTCTTGACGAACTCGATCGACTTTTCCTGCATGCCTTGCTCGGCTTCGGGCTTGAGCGAGGCAGCGTAGTCGCGCACTTCCTGCGTGATCTTCATCGAGCAGAACTTGGGACCGCACATCGAGCAGAAATGCGCGATCTTGGCGCCTTCGGCCGGCAGCGTGGCGTCGTGGTACGAACGCGCGCGTTCCGGGTCCAGGCCGAGGTTGAACTGGTCTTCCCAGCGGAACTCGAAACGTGCCTTGGACAGTGCGTTGTCGCGCAGCTGCGCGCCCGGCCAGCCCTTGGCAAGGTCGGCCGCGTGAGCGGCGATCTTGTAGGTGATGATGCCTTCGCGCACGTCTTCCTTGTCCGGCAAGCCCAGGTGTTCCTTCGGCGTGACGTAGCACAGCATGGCGGTGCCCATCCAGCCGATGTTGGCCGCACCGATGCCGCTGGTGATGTGGTCATAGCCGGGGGCGATGTCCGTCACCAGCGGTCCGAGCGTGTAGAACGGGGCCTCATAGCAGTGCTTGAGCTCTTCATCCATATTGGCCTGGATGCGTTGCAGCGGCACGTGGCCCGGGCCTTCGATCATGACCTGCACATCGTGCTTCCAGGCCTTGTCGGTCAGCTCGCCGAGCGTGCGCAGCTCACCGAACTGTGCATCGTCGTTGGAGTCGGCGATACAACCCGGACGCAGGCCATCACCCAGGCTGAACGACACGTCGTACGCCTTCATGATTTCGCAGATCTCGTCGAAGTGCGTGTACAGGAAGTTTTCCTTGTGATGCGCCAGGCACCACTTGGCCATGATCGAACCACCGCGCGAGACGATGCCCGTGACACGGTCCGCGGTCATCGGCACATAGCGCAGCAGCACGCCGGCGTGGATGGTGAAGTAGTCCACGCCCTGCTCCGCCTGCTCGATCAGCGTGTCGCGGAACATTTCCCAGGTCAGGTCCTCGGCGACGCCGCCGGTCTTGTCCAGCGCCTGGTAGATGGGCACCGTGCCGATAGGCACCGGCGAGTTGCGCAGGATCCACTCGCGGGTCTCATGGATGTGCTTGCCGGTGGACAGGTCCATGATGGTGTCGGCGCCCCAGCGGATCGACCACACCATCTTTTCCACTTCCTCGGCCAGCGACGACGTCACGGCGGAGTTGCCCAGGTTGCCGTTGATCTTGACGCGGAAATTGCGCCCGATCGCCATCGGCTCCAGCTCGGTGTGGTTGATGTTGGCGGGAATGATGGCGCGGCCGGCAGCGATTTCGCGGCGCACGAATTCCGGCGTCATGTCTTCCGGGCGCAGCGGCAGCGCGGCACCCAGCGCATTGCCGGGGTGCTGGCGCAGCAACGCCTTGTATTCGGGCTTGTCGTACAGCGCTTGCAGGTTCAGCGACTCGCGCAGCGCCACGTATTCCATCTCGGGCGTGATGATGCCGCGGCGTGCATAGTGCATCTGCGACACGTTGGCGCCGGCCTTGGCGCGGCGCGGGTTGGTCAGCTGGGCAAAGCGCAGGTGGGCGGTGGCCGGATCGGCGGCGCGCGCCAGGCCGTACTCCGACGACAGGCCGGACAGCACTTCGGTGTCGCCGCGCTCTTCGATCCACTTGCCGCGTACCGAGGGCAAGCCGGCCTTCAGGTCGATATGGATGTCCGGATCGCTGTACGGGCCCGACGTGTCATACACGGGAATCGGCGGATTGGACATCTCGCCCTTGTCCGTGCGCGTGGACGTCTGCAGGATCGTGCGCAGCGGCACGCGGATATCGGGGCGGCTGCCGGTCAGGTAGGTCTTGCTGGATGCCGGATAGGCAAACTTTTTGTCGAGATCGGTTTCAAGCGACTCGAAAGATGCGGCGGGGGCGGTATTTGTGCGGGCCATGGGTGTCGTCCTCTCTCTTGCGGGGATGGACGAAACCAGGAGCCCTGTGAGCATGGCCGCGGCGGTGTGGCCGGGTCATGTGCCTTGGAGAAGGCAGGAGCTGTTCGGTAACCATGAAACTTCCCACGCCGGTACTAGCCGGATCGGGTTCGAAGGGACTCTCTCAGCCGCACGGCCCATCCGTACGGCACCCCTGTTTCATCCAACGGGGTGAATTTAAGCACAAGGCTCGGGGCTTGACCACCCCTGTTTCAATCTGGAGTGTCGTGCGTCGAGGTATGGCTGAGGGCCATGCGGCCCCCAGACAATGGCATGCACACCATTACGCTGCAATGCACCATGACTTAGCGTGCGCATGCACTGCCATTCGAACACCATTCGAGCACCGCCGTGATTTCAAGCCTTGAAGGTCACCCAAGGCTTCAACCGCGCCACGGCTTCGATCAGCCCGGCCTCTTCCTGTGCCTGCAGCACCGGACCGATCGGCTTGTAGGCCTCGGGCGCTTCTTCCACCCTGCGCTCCTCGCGCAGCGTGACGCAGCGCCACTCGGCGTTGGCATGATCGCTTTTCAAGCGGCGCAAGGCCTGGCGCCGGACACTGCGGCCGGCGCCGTGGCTGCATGACGAGAGCCAATCGGTGTGACCCAAACCGCTCACTATATAGGAAGCATCCCCCATGGAACCGGGGATCAGGGCCAGGTCGCCGTCATGCGCGGGTGTCGCGCCCTTGCGGTGGATATTGAGGCCGTTTTCGCGCAGCACCACGTTATGCGGCACGTCGACCACCAGTCGCGAAGCCGTCGCGCCGCACAATTCGGCCAGCTCCTTGCGCACGAGTTCGGCCAGCACTACCCGGTTGGCCCAGGCATAGCGTGCCGCCGTACCCATGGCCACCAGGTACTCGTGCGCCAGGCTGCCCGCCAAGCCGTACAGCCCGCTAGTCGGATGCTTCAGGCCGGTGGGCCAGGCCTGGCGCGCCCGGTCCATCCAGCGCCGGCCCACGTAGAAGCCGACATCGCGCGAGCCACTGTGGATCATCGCCACGACATCGCCGGGCGCCAGGCCAACGCGATACGCGGCGTGCCTGTCGAAAATCTCGTCCACGACCTGCAGTTCGACAAAATGATTGCCCCCGCCCGGCGTGCCGAGACAGGGATCGCGAAAGACCTCGCGATTGCCGACGTGCGCATCCGGCGCATAGCGGGCACTGCCGCCAAACGCATCCAGCCCGACGCAAGCGGCAAGTTCGGCCTCCAGCCGGTCACGATCGACCTGCGCCCACAAGCCTTGGGGGGCCACGCGATCGATGAACGCGGCGGGTCCCTCGTCGAACAAGGCACGGAATGCGGCGCTATGCACCGGCACGTCGCGGCCGTTATCGAGCAGGGCACGCGTCAGCCTGCTCACAAGGGCATCCTGCTGCGGCAGCAGGGCGGCTTGCTTCAGGCCTGTGGTGATCAGGCGCATGCCGCAGTTGATGTCGGTACCGATCGCGGCGGGAATGACGAAATCCGCGTCGGTGGCAACGATCGATCCTACCGGCGCGATGCCGCCGGGATGAAAGTCCGGCGTGGCGCAGGCTTTGCAAACGCCGTGGTGGCCGTCCGCAGAACGCACCGCGGCGAAGTCGAGCAACTGCCGTACGGCTTTCGCTTCCAGGGCAAGCGTGGCGGGCAACAGCACCGAGGCTTGCGCGTGTTCGTTGCGCAGGTGATAGACACCCTGGCTGCGCTCGACATGGATGCCCTGGCGCTGCAGGGCTTTTTCAAGACGGGGAAGTGAGGACATGGCTGCTGGGAATACAAGGTACGGGAGTGCCTCCGGGGAACCGGGGCAAAAAGTACCTTCTGCGCAGCAGCGTCGAGAAGGGAGCGTGCAGTGTATCTCTGGGGAGCGGCGAACGGCAAGCGCCCGGCCCGCGAGCCCTGCCATGACGGCGCAAAGTGTTGGGGGCCGGACACAGCGCGAGCCCGCGCACATAGCGCGCCGCTTGCTCTACCATGCAATCAGGCATGCCCATGCGCCGCGCGCGCAGAAGACTGCACAGGAGACCTCATGACCGAAGCCGCCACCCACCGCGTGTTCAACCAGGTCCCGGACCTGACCGGCTACAACCTGTTCACCGGCGACCCCGCGCTGCGCGCCGCGCTGGAGCGGCTTGGAGGCGGCTGGCACGCCAGTGCGCTCGATGTCTTCGGCGCGCGCCTGGGCAAACCCGATGTGCAGCAGTGGGCGGCCGAGGCCAATCGCCACGCGCCCGAGCTGCATACGCACAGCCGCACCGGCGAGCGCATCGACGAAGTGGAATTTCCGCCAGCATGGCACGCCTTGCTGGCCCTGCTGCGCAGCCAGCAGTTGCAAGCGCTGCCGTTCGCGCAGCCCAGGGAGGGCGCGTGGGTGGCGCGCGCCGCCGGCTATTTCCTGCAGGCGCAGGCCGAATCCGGATCCCTGTGCCCGCCCACCATGACGTTCGCCAGCATCCCGGTGCTGCAGAAGGAAGCGGCGCTGTTCGCGGAACTGGGGCCGAAGCTGTTTGCCACCGAGCACGATCCGCGCGACCTGCCCTGGCGCGACAAGCACGCCGTGATGATCGGCATGGGCATGACGGAAAAGCAAGGCGGCTCCGATGTGCGCAGCAACACCACCGTCGCGCGCGCCGTACGTGGCGAGGGCCGCGGCGCGGAGTACGCGATCACCGGGCACAAGTGGTTTTTCTCCGCCCCGATGTGCGATGCCCACCTGGTGGTGGCGCGCATGGGCGCGGAGGATGGGCCGCTGTCGTGCTTCTTCGTGCCGCGCTTTCGCGACGACGGCAGCAAGAACCCGGTGCAGATCCAGCGTCTCAAGGACAAGCTGGGCAACCGCTCCAACGCCAGCAGCGAAGTGGAATTCCGCGAGGCCACCGGCATCCTGATCGGCGAGGAAGGCCGCGGCATCCCGACCATCATCGAGATGGCCACTTATACCCGGCTGGATTGCGTGATCGGCAGCGCCGCCATCATCCGCGCGGCGCTGGTGCAGGCCATCCATCACGCGCGGCATCGCATGGCGTTCGGCCGCCTGCTGGCGGAGCAGCCGCTGATGCGCAACGTGCTGGCCGACCTGGCGCTGGAAAGCCAGGCCGCGACCCTGCTCATGATGGAACTGGCGCACGCCTTCGAGCGCGCCGATGCCGATCCGCTGGCCGCCGCCTGGAAGCGCATCGTCACGCCGGCGGCCAAGTTCTGGGTCTGCAAGCGGGCCATCGAGGTGACGGGCGAAGCCATGGAGGTGTGGGGCGGCAACGGCTACGTGGAGGAAGGCCCGATGGCGCGGCTGTACCGCGAGGCGCCGGTCAACTCGATCTGGGAGGGCTCCGGCAACATCATGTGCCTGGACGTGCTGCGCGCGCTCCAGCGCAATCCCGAGGACGCGGGGCGGCTATTGCAGGACCTCGGCCGGCGCGCCGGCGGCCATCCGGCGGTGCGGGCCGAACTCGCCTCGCTGCAGGCGATGCTGCGCGACGCGCCGGATCACCTCGAAGCCGGCGCGCGGCGCTTTGCCCAGGGCCTGGTGCTGACCGCGCAAGCGGCGCTGATGCTCGCCCACGCCGACACCGACGATGCCGAGCGCTTCGTGGCCAGCCGGCTGGGACGCCAGCATGGCCGCGTGTTCGGCACGCTGGAGGGCGACGATACCGCGCTGGCGCGGGTGATCGCACGTGCCTGGCCGGCCTGAGGCACGCGGCCGCGCCACACGCCTCGTCACGCTTTTTTTTTTCTGGCCATCGCGCTACAGGCGGCGCAGGTCCTGCCGTAAATCCCTTGGTATTAATGTCATGCACTTAATACATAAGTGCGTATTGATCCCCTTTAAATGACCAAGCGGCGCGCCCTGCTACACGGCGGGTGCCGACATCCCGACATGAACATCAGCCAACGCCTGTTGCTATCTTTATCCTTGGCCCTGCTCGCCTTGCTCGTTGTGGGCCTCGGCGGCATCTGGCAACTCAGCGAGTCGGAACAGCGCTTTGAGTACTTCAACGACAACACGCTAGGTAGCGTACGCACCCTGGGCACCCTCAAGGACAACGTCAACGCCATGCGTATCTCGCTTTACAGGCACGCCATGAGCGAAGACCCCAAGGCCAAGGCCGAAGCGGAAGCCGCCCTGGCCCGCGCCGACGAGAAGTTCGACACCACCGCCGCAAAGTATGAGCGCGACGACATCAGCGACGATACCGACCGCAAGATGCTCGAAGCCGACCGCGCCGCGCTCAAGCGCTACCGCGCCGGGCGTGCCGCCATGCTGGAGAAATCGCGCGCCAACGATTTCGCCACGGCCCACGCCATGCTGGTGAGCGGCGAACTGAACGACGCATCGATCGCCTTGCGCAAGGCAATCGACGATCACATCAACTATAACGGCGACCTGGGCGAGCTCGCCGTGACGCAAAATCGCGAGCAGTACACCACGGCGGTTCGCGTGTTCTCGGCGGTCATCGTCGTGGCAGTGCTGGTCACCGGCTTGCTGGCCGTGACGCTGTATCGCCGCATCCACGGCAGCCTGGCCGAAATCGAGGAGACCCTGGAATACGTCAGCGACTCCCTGGACCTGGAACGCCGCGCACCGGTGGGCCGCCTGGACGAGATCGGCCGTACCGCGGCTGCCTTCAACCGCCTGCTGGAGCGGGTAGCCGTGGCGCTGCGCGAGGTGCGCCATTCGACCGACTCCGTCGGCGTGGCGGCACGCCAGATCGCCGCGGGCAATACCGATTTGTCGGCACGGACCGAACAACAGGCTGCCTCGCTGGAGCAGACCGCATCGAGCATGGAAGAGCTCACCACCACCGTGCGCCAGAACGCCGACAACGCGCGCCAGGCGAGCGGCCTGGCTGGCAATGCCGCCAGCGTGGCCGAACACGGCAGCACCGCCGTGCAGCAGATGGTGCAAACCATGGGCGCGATCAGCACCAGTTCCAACCGCATCGCGGAGATCACCAGCCTGATCGAGGGCATCGCCTTCCAGACCAACATCCTGGCGCTCAATGCCGCGGTGGAAGCCGCGCGCGCCGGCGAACAAGGCCGGGGCTTCGCGGTGGTGGCCGGCGAGGTGCGCAGCCTGGCGCAGCGCTCGTCCAGCGCCGCCAAGGAAATCAAGGACCTGATCGACAGCTCGGTCAACACTGTGCGCACGGGCTCGGCGCAAGCCGAGGATGCCGGCAAGACCATGAGCGAAGTCCAGAACGCGGTGAAGCGCGTATCGGACATCATTGCCGAGATCGCTGCTGCCTCCGACGAGCAAAGCGCGGGCATCGAGCAGGTCAACCAGGCGGTGGGCCAGATGGACGAAGTCACGCAGCAAAATGCCGCGCTGGTGGAAGAAGCGGCCGCTGCCGCGCAGTCGCTGGATGACCAGGCCGGCAAGCTGCGCGACACGGTATCGACCTTCCGCCTGGCTACGGCCTGAGCGCGGGTGTGAGGGGCGGACCCCCGCCCTTCACACGGCCCTTCACACGGCCAATACCTCCGCCATCCGCAACACCACGCGCGGGCCGTGCCGGATCAGGTCATGCGCGCGCTCGCCGATCATGATGGCCGGCGCATTGGTGTTGCCGCCAATCAGCGTCGGCATGATCGACGCATCCACCACGCGCAAGCCTTCCACGCCCCGCACGCGCAGTTGCGGATCGACCACCGCGTATTCGTCCATGCCCATGCGGCACGTCCCGACGGGATGGTAGATGGTATCGGCATGGGCGCGGATCATCGCGCGGATCGCGCTGTCGTCGCCGCCATCGGCTGGCAAGTGCGCCGAATACAGCTCCTTGCCGCCGAACGCCGCCAGTTGCGGCTGGGCCAGGATTCGGCGCACAATCCGCACGCCGGCCACCAGGCCGTCGAGATCCCGCGGGTCCGACAGGAAGCACGGGTCGATCATCGGCGCCTCGCGGATATCGGGCGAAGCCAGCCGTACCTCGCCCCGGCTTTTCGGGCGCAGTACGCAAACGTGGCAGGAATAGCCATGGCCCAGGTGGATTCGGCGCATATGGTCGTCGGCCATGCCGACCACGAAATGCAGTTGCAGGTCCGGCTCGTCCAGCCCGGCATGGCTCTTCAGGAAGGCGCCTGCCTCGGCAAAATTGGAAGTCAGCATGCCGGTGCGCTCGCGCCGGTAGCGCAGTATCTCGGCCAGCAGGCGAAACGCGCCGCCCACCGAGACGCCGAACAGCTCGGACGCCGCCACCCGCTTGTGCACGATGACGTCGAGATGGTCCTGCAGGTTGGCGCCCACGCCAGGCAGGTCGTGCACCACGGGAATGCCTAGCTCGCGCAGATGCGAGGCAGGGCCGACGCCTGACACCATCAGCAGTTGCGGCGAGCCGAACGCGCCGGCCGACACGATCACCTCGCGGCGCGCCCGCAACAGGGTCTCGCGGCCATCCAGCCGCGCCACCACCCCCACCGCGTGGCGGCCTTCGAACGCGATGCGCAGCACCTGCGCGCCCGTCATCACAGCCAGGTTCTCGCGCCCGCCATTGCTGGCGCCGTCTGCGGTGTCGCCGCGGTGCAGGTAGGCGCGCGCGGCATTCCAGCGCTCGCCGCCATGCTGGGTCACCTGGTACCAGCCAGCGCCCTCCTGGTCCACGCCGTTGAAGTCGTCGTTGCGGCGATAGCCAGCCTGCTGGGCCGCCTCGATAAAGCGCTGGCCAAAGGGATTGGGCGTGCGCAGGTCCGACACATGGAGCGGGCCGCTGCCGCCGTGCCAGGGATCGTCGTCGCGCCCGGTCACGCGCTCATTGCATTCGGCCCGGCGGAAATAGGGCAGCACATCGTCCCAGGCCCAGCCGTCGCAGCCGGCCGAAGCCCAGCGGTCGTAGTCCGCCGGCGTGCCTCGCGTGTAGATCATGGCATTGAGCGAGGAACTGCCCCCCAGGCCACGCCCGCGCGGCTGGTAGCCACGGCGCCCGTTCAGCCCGGGCTGCGCAACGGTGCGGTAGCCGTAATTATGGCTGCCGGCACGTGGCAGCATGGCGGCGCAGCCCGCCGGCGTCGACACCAGCACATGGTGATCGTGGCCGCCGGTCTCGAGCACAGCCACGCTGTCGCTGCCGCTGTCGGCCAGCCGCCCGGCCAGGGCACACCCCGCCGAACCGCCGCCAACGACGAGATAGTCAAAGGTGGTTTCCATCCGTTTCCCCGCCTGGTCCGAGGTCAGTGTGCCGGGGTTGCGCCGAACGCTTCGGCAGGCCGCGCATGCCGGTCAACCCGGTCTGGCTGGCACGCCGAAAGCATGCCGCGAAATCAGTGTAGGGCTTTGCCAGGGCACTGGAAAGGACGAAGGCGGGTCGGTGTATACGGTTGTTTGAAGCACGCGGCTAGTGGCCGGCCTCCATTGTCAGGCGCCGCCGCATGGCATATGGTGCGGGGATCGAAACGCCGCGCGCGCCAAGGGCAGCGCACGACCCCAAGGAGAGCGCGACATGAGAGAAGTGCCCGAGATGTCATCCGTATTCGACGCCATGCGCGCCGCCTCGCGCCGCGACCAGGCCCCGGCCTGGGCCGTGCGCGCCGACCGGCTGCGGCGCCTGCGCAAGCTGGTGACCGGGCACATGGACGAGATCTCGCAAGCCATCAGCGCCGATTTCGGCAACCGCCCGCGCCAGGAAACCGCGCTGCTCGAAGCCTTTCCCAGCGTGGCCGGGATCGACGATGCGCTGCGTCATGGCAAGCGCTGGATGCGGGTGCGGCGCATGCGCACCGGGCTGTGGTTCAAGCCCGCTACATCGCGGCTGATGCCGCAACCGCTGGGCGTGATCGGCATCGTGGTGCCGTGGAACTACCCGCTCTACCTGACCGTGGGCCCACTGGTGGGCGCGCTGGTCGCGGGCAACCGCGCCATGGTCAAGCTCTCCGAGTACACGCCGCGCTTCGCCGCGCTGTTCGCGCGCCTGGCGCAACAGGCTTTCGCCGCCGACGAGGTCACGGTGATCAATGGCGACGCGGAAGTGGCGAGCGCTTTTTCCGCCCTGCCCTTCGATCACCTGCTGTTTACCGGCTCAACCCAGGTCGGCCACCATGTGATGCGTGCGGCGGCCGCCAACCTCACGCCGGTCACGCTAGAACTGGGCGGCAAATCGCCGGCCATCGTCGGCCCTGGCGCCGATCTGGAACGCGCGGTCGAACGCATCCTGGTGGGCAAGCTGCTCAACGCCGGCCAGACCTGCATCGCGCCGGACTATGTGCTGCTGCCCGAGGCACTGCGCGAGCCCTTCGTCGAAGCCGCCCGCGCCTGCGCCGCCCGCCTCTATCCGGACCTGCCGGGCCAGCCGGGCCATGCGGGCAACCCCGACTACACCACCATCATCAGCCCGAGGCACTTCGCGCGGCTGGACGGCCTGGTGAGCGATGCCGCCCGCGCCGGGGCGCGCGTGGTGCCGCTGTCGCAGGTGCCATCGGACCCGGAGCGCCGCCGCCTCGCGCCAGTGCTGCTGCTGGATGTCCCCGCCGACGCCACCGTGATGCGCGAGGAAATCTTTGGCCCGGTGCTACCGCTGGTGACCTACCGCACGCTGGAAGAGGCCATCGACTACATCAACGCCCGCCCACGCCCGCTGGCGCTCTACCTGTTCGAGAAAGACCGCCGCACGATCGACCACGTCATGGCGCAAACCGTGGCGGGCGGCGTCAGCATCAACGAAACGCTGCTGCATATCGCCCAGGAAGACCTCCCCTTCGGCGGCGTGGGCCCCAGCGGCATGGGCGCATATCACGGCCAGGCGGGCTTTGAGACCTTCTCCAAGCTCAAGCCGATCTTCCGCCAATCCGGCATCAATGGCGCCGGGCTGCTGAAGCCGCCTTATGGCAAGCGGTTTGAAACGATGATCAAGCTGCTGATGCGCTGAATGACAAGGAAAACCTGCGGCGTTGATCGAAGCCGCCGAACGGGCCAACGCGGCGCGCCCTGACGACGGCTGTCTCTCCCTCTCCCCTCAGGGGGAGAGGGCCGGGGAGAGGGGTGGCTTATCTAGGAGCCACGCAAAGCGAAGCCCGTGGTGTTTTCCGGCCCGCTGGCGTAACGACCACCCAGACTCAACCCACCACCATCGGCCGCCCCAGCATCCGCGCCAGCACCGCTTCCGGCGAATGCGTATGGTCTGAAATCGCCTTCGGCGACAGGTAGTAAGTCTGCTCCATCATGGCCCGGCCCCGCATAGCCGCATGCAGCACCTGGTCGCTGAATACAATCCAGGTCGACCCGGGCGGGAACTGAAATTCCTGCTGCGGGACATTGGCCTGATACTCCAGGTCGGCCTTCGCAAGATCGTGCAACTGCAGCATCCGATGGTCGTACTCCGAGCGCCGGCGCTTGGTGATATGCAGCATCTCCATGACCCGCGCCTGCCCCGGCCACATGCCCTTGGTCTTCGGGACGAAACGCTTGGCGAAATCGCCAAACGGCTCGCCCACCCGCCACACGCGCGGCGCCTGCGGGTCAATGTTGTGGAACACGCGCAGCAGCCGCTGGCCCAGCATCGGGTTCGACGGGAACGAGTCCACATGCAGCCGCGTGTCGTCCTTGCGCCAGCTCACCGGCCGCCCGGCGATCTCGCTCGGGCGCAACGAGGTGCCGGCACGCACCATATGCGGGCCATATTCAGGGAACAGGCTGAGCACGAGTTTCTCGCTGTACTCGGCATAGCGGCGAATCAGCACGTACAGGTCTTTCAGGTCCTGCTCGCCGCCCGTCGCACCGCGCACGGCCTGGTCGTTGGCGCGCAGGTTGATGTTCTTTGACTTGCCGTCCGACCAGCGGCTGTCCAGGAAACGCTCCTCGCCAGGCTCGAACTGGAAGCGCAGCTGGGGGAAGAACAGCACGGCGCCCTGCTCCAGCTCGCGGCGCAACCCCGCCTTGGTGCCGGCATCGAGTTGCGGAGCCCACTCGGTATAGGGCTGGGGCCGGATCAGGTTGAACCCGGGCGCGGCCGCCCCGAGCGCAGTGGCAGGGGGGGGCGTGGAAGGGGTAAGGGTCGAATCAAGTGACATTGGGCATCCTCGGTATGCGGGCTCCGGCGGTCGTGAGCGCGCGTGCGCGCGCGCCGCGGCAGGCGAACAAAGCGCCACTCGCCGGGCCGCCTTGCCATCCCGCGATTCTACCCTCGCGGCCATGGCGCGCCACGCCCCGCCTTGCCCCGCTTGATCCAGGACAAGGCAGTGGCAAGCCAGGAACGCCACCGCAAGCGCGAAAAAAAACACCGCCCGAAGGCGGTGCTTTTCCGATGCGAGGTTCGCGGCAGCCTTACAGGCCGGCAGCAGCGCGCAGCAGCGCGACCTTGTCGGTTGCTTCCCACGAGAATTCCGGCTCTTCGCGGCCAAAGTGGCCATAGGCAGCGGTCTTCTCGTAGATCGGGCGCAGCAGGTCAAGCATCTGCACGATGCCCTTCGGGCGCAGGTCGAAGTGCTCTTGCACCAGCGCGGCGATCGCCTCGTCGGAGATCTTGCCCGTGCCTTCGGTGTACACCGTCACATTGATCGGGCGGGCCACGCCGATGGCGTAGCTGACCTGCACCTGGCACTGGCGCGCCAGGCCGGCGGCAACCACGTTCTTGGCGACATAGCGGGCAGCATAGGCTGCCGAGCGGTCGACCTTGGACGGGTCCTTGCCCGAGAAAGCACCGCCACCGTGGGGCGAAGCGCCGCCGTAGGTGTCGACGATGATCTTGCGGCCGGTCAGGCCACAATCGCCCTGCGGGCCGCCGATGACGAAGCGGCCGGTCGGGTTCACCAGGTACTTGGTGTCCTTGAGCATCTCGGCCGGCAGCACCGGCTTGATGATCTCCTCGATCACGGCTTCACGGATCTGCGCCTGGGTGATATCCGGCGAATGCTGGGTCGACAGCACCACGGTATCCACGCTGTGCGGGCGGCCGTCGACGTAACGCACGGTCACCTGCGACTTGGCGTCGGGACGCAGCCAGGGCAGGCGGCCATCGCGGCGCAGTTGCGACTGGCGCTCGACCAGGCGGTGCGAATAATAGATCGGGAAAGGCATCAGCTCCGGCGTTTCATCGCAGGCGTAGCCAAACATCAGGCCCTGGTCGCCGGCACCCTGGTTCAGGTAGTCGTCGGAGGCGCGGTCCACGCCTTGGGCGATGTCAGGCGATTGCTTGTCGTAAGCGACCAGCACTGCACAGCCCTTGTAGTCGATGCCGTATTCGGTGTTGTCGTAGCCGATGCGCTTGATGGTGTCGCGCGCAACTTGGATGTAGTCGACGTTGGCGGTCGTGGTGATTTCCCCGGCCAGGACAACCAGGCCGGTGTTGCACAGCGTTTCAGCGGCCACGCGCGCGTACTTGTCCTGGGCCAGGATGGCATCGAGGACAGCATCGGAAATTTGGTCGGCGACCTTATCGGGATGGCCTTCGGAGACGGATTCCGAAGTGAACAAGAAGTCGTTTGCCACGAACTTTTCTCCAGGTTTGGCTATTGCGCGCCAACCTCTAAGCCCGGGCGGCGACGCTTTAGCGGTATTTTCATGCCGTTCCGGTAGAACGGTATCGCCCCGCAAGTTGTCAGTTAACTCGGCGATACGCGCTATTATACGCGCCTGCAAGCTACGCTGCAGCACCCCGGTTTTCTGGCACACCTGCCAAATACCGGACGCTGTCGCGGCCAGGCCGCGCCACCCGATAGGCGACGCGTTTCCGGCCTGGCGCGAGCCTGCAGGCAGTGCAAGCCGTACGGTGGGCCCCGTAACAACACCAGATTCATTTTGATTGCCCCACTAACGGCAGCGCCCGGCAAAACATTAATGACCCACCCGGCCCGCCGGGCCGCTATCGCAATTCGATGACCTTTCTGTTCTGGCTGATTTCCCGCTTGCCGCTCTCCTGGCTGCACGCCATCGGCGGTGCGCTCGGATTGCTGGCGGCACGCCTGCCGGGACGTTATGGCACGCGGCTCAGGGAAAACCTTCGCCATGCCTACCCTGACGCCAGCGATGCAATGGTGGCGGAGGCGGCCCGCTCGACGGGGCGCATGATCCTGGAAATGCCCTATTTCTGGAGCCGGCGCAATCCCGAGGTGCGCATGTACGGCTTTGCCGACCGGCTCTGGCCGGAACTCGACAAGCTGATGGCGCAGGGCCGCGGGCTGATCATCCTGGTGCCGCATCTTGGCTGCTTCGAAGTGCTTCCACAGGCGTTTGCCCTGCGGCATCCGGTCACGGCCCTGTACAAGCCGCCACACCAGGCCTGGCTGCGCGACTGGATCGTCAAGATGCGCACCCGCCCCAACCTGGCCATGGCGCCGGCGCTGCCGCGCGGCGTGCGCATGCTGGTCAAGGCGCTCAAGCGAGGCGAGGCCATCGGCATCCTGCCCGACCAGGTCCCAACCGGCGGCGAAGGCGCCTGGGCGCCGTTTTTTGGCAAGCCAGCCTACACCATGACGCTGGTGCAGCGCCTGCAGCAGCTCACGGGTGCGCCAATCGCGGTGATTTTTGCAGAGCGCCTGCCGCGCGGCGCCGGCTTCCTCGGCCATATGCAGGTCATCAAGGACCGGCTGCCCGATGACCAGGCCGAAGCCGTCGCGGTGATCAACGCGGCCGTCGAGAAGCTGGTGAAGGCATGCCCGACGCAGTACCTGTGGGGCTACAACCGCTACAAGCATCCAGGCGGCGCGCAGTTGCCGCCCGCGGAGCCCCCTCGGGCCCCGGCGGCAGACGCCTCGCACAACCCCCTGGAGGTGCCGGCACCGGCACCCGCCTCTCTCTCCAACGACCAAAGATGAGCCGTATTTTCACCTGGCTTGGCATCGGCCTCTTGACCGTGCTGGGCAAGCTTCCCTATCCGCTCGTGGCACGCTTCGGCGAAGGCCTGGGCAGCCTGCTCTACCTCATTCCCAGCAGCCGGCGCCGCGTGGTGCAGACCAACCTGCGCCTGTGCTTTCCCGAGCGGACCGACGCCGAGATCGAAACGCTCTCGCGGCAAACCTTCCGCACCGTCTTTCGCAGCTTTGCCGAGCGCGGCATCTTCTGGACCGGCAGCGAGGCGCAGATGCGCCGCTGGGTCCAGATCGACGACCAGGCCGACCTGGTGGCGCTGGACGGCACGCCCCACATCCTCGTCACGCTGCATCTCTCCGGCGTCGAAGCTGGCGCGATCCGCCTCACCATCCACCTGCGCGAACACGTCAAACGCTCCGGCGCGTCGCTCTACACCAAGCAGAAGAACGACCTGTTCGACGGGTTCCTCAAGCACGCGCGCGGCCGCTTCGGCGCCAAGATGATTGCCCGCAACGATAGCGCGCGCGACATCATCCGCTGCCTGCGCAAGGGCGAGGCCCTGCAGCTGATCGCCGACATGGACTTTGGCGAGCGCGACTCGGAGTACATCCCGTTCTTTGGCGTGGAGGCCCTGACCCTGACCTCGGTATCACGCCTGGCGCGGCTGACGGGGGCCAAGGTTGTGCCGATCTATACCGAGATGCTGCCCGACTACCAAGGCTATGTGCTGCGTATCCTGCCGGCTTGGGAAAACTATCCTGGCGAAAGCGTGACCGAGGACACCCGCCGCATGAATGCCTTCTTCGAAGACTGCATCCGCCCCCGCGTGACTGAGTATTACTGGGTACACAAGCGCTTCAAGCACCGCCCCGACGGCGAGCGCGAAAACTACTGACCACGTGGGCGCGGCGGCGGCATCGCCAGGCAAACATGCAGCCCGCGCCACCCTCGACACGCCGCCAGCAAGCGCCGGACGGCCCGACTACAATCGCACTATGAAACTCCAGTTCACCAAGATGCACGGCGCCGGCAACGACTTCGTCGTGCTTGACGGCATCCACCAGACCCTGAACCTGACCCCAGCGCAGTGGCGCGCGCTCGCCAGCCGGCATTTCGGCGTGGGTGCCGACCAGATCCTGGTGGTCGAGAAACCCACCAGGGACGACGTCGACTTCCGCTACCGCATCTTCAACGCCGATGGCGGTGAAGTGGAGCACTGCGGAAATGGCGCGCGCTGCTTCGTGCGCTTCGTCACCGACCACGGCCTGACCGACAAGCGCTCGGTGCGCGTGCAGGTAATGAACGGCGTGATCACCTTGACGCTGCAGGACGACGGCCAGGTCACGGTCGACATGGGCGCGCCGGAACTCGAACCCGCCCGCGTGCCGTTCCGCCCCGAAGGCCTGCCGACCAAGGCCGAAGGCCGCGATACGCTGTACGGGCTGGAAGTGAACGGCCGCACCGGGTGGATTTCGGCAGTCTCGATGGGCAACCCCCACGCGGTGCAGGTGGTGGACAACACCGAGGCGTTCCCGGTGCTGCAGGACGGCCCCATCATCGAGCATCACGCGAGCTTCCCCAACCGCGTCAACGCCGGCTTCATGCAGGTGGTGGAGCGCCACACGATCCGCCTGCGCGTGTTCGAGCGCGGGGCCGGCGAGACCCTGGCCTGCGGCACGGGCGCATGCGCGGCGGTCGTCGCCGGCATTCGCCGCGGCCTGCTGGACTCGCCGGTGCTGGTGCACACCCATGGCGGCGACCTGACGATTGCCTGGGACGGCGAAGGCGAGCCGGTACGCATGACCGGCCCTGCGACCACGGTGTTCGAAGGCAGCATTGACCTGGACCGGCTGCCTGCCTGACCATAGGGGCTTGCGGCCAGCCACGGCCGCACCCTCCATGGAGTGCCAATGTCGCTCGCCGATTTCCGCATCACCTCGGGCAAGAACTTCAGCCTGGCCGACTTCAACCCCGACGCCAAGCCGTTCTCCAGCGGCGAAAAGGTCGCCGACCAGGCCCGCCTCACCGAACTGAGCACCCAGCTCGACGCGCAGCAGGACATCTTCTATGCCGAGCACCAGCGCAAGCTGCTGATCGTGCTGCAAGGCATGGACACCAGCGGCAAGGATGGCACCGTGCGCGGCGTCTTTCGCAGCTTCGACCCGCTCGGCATCCGCGTCGTCAGCTTCAAATCCCCCACCGCCGAAGAACTCGCGCACGACTACCTGTGGCGCATCCATGCCCAGGTACCGCGCGCCGGCGAGATCGTGGTCTTCAACCGCAGCCACTACGAAGACGTGCTGATCACGCGAGTGCACGAGTGGATCGACGAAGCCGAATGCGAGCGCCGCTACAAGCAGCTACGGGCATTCGAGACGATGCTGCTGGAAACCGGCACCACCATCGTCAAGTGCTTCCTGCATATTTCCAAGGACGAGCAGAAGGCCCGGCTGGAAGCGCGGCTGGCGGATCCGCAGAAGCAGTGGAAGTTCGACCCGAAGGATCTGGAAGAGCGGCAGTACTGGAAAAACTACGAGACCGCCTATGGGGCCGCCATTGCCGCGACCAGCACGCCGGAAGCACCGTGGTATATCGTGCCCGCGAATTCGAAGACGCACCGGAACCTGATGGTGGCGGAGATCCTGATGGCGGTGTTCGAGAAATTGAAGCCGGCGTATCCACCGGGAAAGCCGGCGTTGGCGAAGCTGAAGGTGGTCTGAGGCACCAGGGCAACGCGAAGGGACCAGGCCAGCCCCTTCGCTTTGGGTCAGGCATGCCCGTTGCCGCGATGGATGTCGTGCGTGACAAACGGCTTCTCGTGCGTCGGCATGGCCAGCCACTCCGGATGCTTCAGCGTTTCCCGGATGTCGTCCAGCCCGCTGGTCCAGTGCTCGTTCATTGTCAGCAAGCCAAACTGATAATCCTTGGCGTTGCCTTCAAACGTCTTGTCGCGATAGATCAGCTGGATCACGTTGCGGCGTGCATCGCATGCGTACTCCGCCGCCTTGCGGTACCAGTCGTTGTCACGCTGCCCCTGCGGCACCAGCGCCATCACTTCGCTCAGCATGCGCCGGTAGTTCTGCTGCTCGCTCATGTAATCCGTGATGGTGCGCGTGCGGCTGGAGTACTGGATGTCTTTCTGCCGCTCGGCCACGTCCAGCAGGTTGTGCGGCAGCTTGCCCCGCGCGCTCCACAGGTCCACCTGGAAGATCAGCGCGTCACGCCGGGGCTGGGCCGTCAGCACTTCCGACAGCGGCGTGTTGGACACCAGGCCGCCATCCCAATAGAACTCGCCATCGATCTCCACCGCGGGAAAGCCGGGCGGCAAAGCGCCGGAGGCCATGAAATGCTCGGCATGCAGCTTGCGTCGGGTGTTGTCGAAATAGGCGAAATTGCCGGTCCGCACATTCACCGCGCCCACCGACACGCGCATCTCGTTATGGTGCGAGTTAATGCGATCAAAATCGGCAAAGCGCTCCAGCGTGGCCTTGAGCGGGCTGGTGTCGTAATAGCTGGCATTGGCGGGGCCGCACTGGCGCTCCACCAGGCTGGACCACGGACGAGGCTGGAAGAAGCCCCGCTGCCCCTCGAAGATGGCACGCGCGGCCTCGATGCCGTCGAACCAGATGCGCAGCGGATCAGGCCAGTGCGCGGCGCCCTGTGCTGCCACCTCGTAGGGCAGCAGGCTGGGCAGCCAGGGCTGCTGGCAGATGTAGTCCCAGAAGGCACGCAGCTGCTCGACCCTGCGCTCAGGCGCATTGCCCGCGATCACGGCTGCGTTCAGTGCGCCGATTGAAATCCCGGCCACCCAGTTAGGCTGGATGCCCGCCTCCGCCAGTCCCTGGTACACGCCCGCCTGATACGAGCCGAGCGCGCCGCCGCCCTGCAGCACCAACGCCCTGACCGTGTATTCATGGTGAACCGGCCGCGTGCGGCTGGCACCCTCGGGCGCGAGGTCCGGCGGCGCGCAGCCGCCGGGAGGCAGGAGGTTGGGCTCCGGCTCTCGTAGCGCCTCGGGCTTTGGCGCCTCGCGTTTGAGCGCGGGTGCCGCCGGGTTCGCTACCACGGCCGCCGCAGCGCTTTTTGCAGCCTGCTTCGGCGTGCCCTTTTTCTGTGCCACTGTATTTTCCTGTGCCACTTTATCCAGCTTCTGCCGACGTCCACCTGCCACGACCCCTCCTTGATGACTTTGCTTTCCGACCTTGCATGCGGTCATGGCGGCGGGAGGCGGTACCGCCGCCCGGCCGCTTTTTTGCCGCTTACTGCATGTACCAGCCGTGGCTCACGATAAAGGACTGCCCGGTCAGCGCCGCCGACGGGAAGGCGCAGAGGAACAGCGCGGTCTGCGCCACGTCGTCCACGGTGGTGAAGACGCCGTCCACGGTGCCGCCGAGCATGACGCGGCGAATCACCTCTTCTTCGCTGATGCCAAGCTCCTTGGCTTGTTCCGGAATCTGCTTGTCGACCAGCGGCGTGCGCACGAAACCCGGACAGATCACGTGCGAGCGCACGTTGTACTCCGCCCCTTCCTTGGCCAGCACGCGCGCCAGGCCAAGCAGCGCGTGCTTGGCGGCAACGTAGGCGGACTTCAGTGGCGAAGCCTCGTGCGAATGCACCGAGCCCATGTAGATCACGGTGCCGCCGCGCTTGTCCTTGTACATATGCTGGAGCGCGGCCTTGGTGGTGAGGAAGGCGCCATCGACGTGGATGGCCTGCATCTTCTTCCAGTCGGAGAAGGCGTAGTTCTGGATCGGGTTGACGATCTGGATGCCGGCGTTGGAGATCAGGATGTCGATGCCGCCGAACGCCTTGGCCACCTCCTCGGTAGCGCTGTTGACCGCGTCCTCGTTGGTGACGTCCATCGCCACGGCGATGGCGCGCCCACCGGCAGCTTCGATATCGGCGGCGGCCTTCTGCGCAGCCTCGAGATTCAGGTCGGCGATGGCGACCGCCGCGCCTTCCTTGGCCAGCAGCTCAGCAATGGCACGGCCGATGCCGCTGGCAGCGCCGGTCACGATGGCGGATTTTCCTTGGAGCTTCATGGACGTTTCTCCTGTCTGGATGATTCAGGTTAGCCGGGCCGGCCGGAGGGGCCGGGACCGATGGAAACCGTTGGAAATCGTTGGATGCCTGGCCGCTCAGGCCAGGTAGTCGAACACCACCTCGCCCAGCCCCAGGGTGAGGTCGGCAACGTAATGCTTGGCGCCGAGGACTTCCAGCACCGGAAGGCCAGCCACCGGCGCGAGCGCATGGGGCGACAGCGACAGCGCCGCAGGCCCGGTCCACGCGCCTTTCATCTGCACGTCTTTCAGGAAGTAGCAGACCAGCTCGCAGATGCGCGCGGAGCCGTCCACGTGCGGAATGATCTTGAGCAGGTAGTTTGGCGTGCTCGCAAGCGCCAGGCCCAGCGCGTCCTTGTCGAGCTCGCGGTGCTTGTAGCCCATGGTGCCGGTGGCGACGCGCACCGGGCCATAGTCGAGCGTACCGACCAGCGTATCGGTGTGGACCGCCAGTGTGGGGCTGGCCAGCTTCTTCGGAAAGCCCCATAGCTCGCGCCCGCCCGCCAGTGGCGGATGGTCGTCGAGATACATGGCGTGGGTATAGTTGCCGGGCTTGCCCTGGTAGGTGACGGGAATCACCTGGCCCGATTCGGTGTAATCGCCAAACCCGGTGGAGTCTGGCATGCGGATGAATTCATAGTTGACCACCGCGCCGGCGATCTCCAGGGGTTCCGGCACCACCGCGCGCAACAGCTCGGGATCGGTACGGTAGGAGATGATGAAGAATTCGCGATGGATGAAGCGGTATGGCCCCATCGGATAGGCCGGATTGGTGAGCGGCATGGCGAATGCCTGCTCGCGGATCGTCTTGATGTCCATCGCCAGCCAACCTCCTGAAGAGATGCTGCGCCGCCTTGCCGGGCGGCAAGGCGAATCGCTGGCGTCCCCGGGTATCCGGGTGGGCGGCCAGCGAGATCAGTCAGACCGGCGATTTTCCTGCGCGGTTCCCTGTTATCTGCTGCATTGCGACAAAGCGTTGCAAGCGGCAGGCAACAGATTCCAGACTATACGCCGTAGCGCTGCCGATAGGCAGCCACTGCCTCGCGCGAGCCGCCCAGCGCGGGATCCTGCGATGCGTCCAGGTAAGCCAGCAGGTCCTTCAGGCTGGCGATGGAGATCACCGGCACGCCATATTCGCGCTGCACATCCTGCACTGCAGAATGCGTGCCGACCTGATCGGCGGTGCCACTCTTTTCCATGCGGTCGAGCGCGATCAGCACCGCGGCCGGCTCCGCGCCAGCCGCGCGGATCATCGCCATCGACTCGCGCACCGAGGTGCCGGCCGAGATCACGTCGTCGATGATCACGACCTTGCCCTGCAGCTTGGCGCCCACCAGCGTGCCGCCCTCGCCGTGATCCTTGGCTTCCTTGCGGTTGTAGGCGAAGCCGACGTCACGTCCGAGCCCGGCCAGCGCCACCGCGGTGGCGGACGCCAGTGTGATCCCTTTGTAGGCCGGCCCGAACAGCACGTCGAACTCCAATCCGGATGCCAGCAGGGTTTTCGCATAGAATTGCGCCACCTGGCCCAACATCGCACCCTGGTTGAACAGGCCCGCATTGAAGAAGTACGGCGACTTGCGGCCCGCTTTGGTCACGAATTCGCCGAAGGACAGTACGCCGGCGTCGAGCGCGAAGCGGATGAAGGTCTGGCTCAGGTCGCCAGCGCCGGACTGCGGCGTCGTCTGCTGCGTCATCTTTTCTCTCTGATTTCAAAATTTCCCGAGATGTTACGGATTATCAGCGCCAACCTCAACGGCATCCGCTCCGCGGCCAAGAAAGGCTTTTTCGAATGGATGGGCAAGCAGGACGCCGACATGGTCTGCGTCCAGGAGCTCAAGGCGCAGGCTGCCGACATGACGGAAGCGTTCCTGGCGCCACACGGCTACCACGGCTACTTCCATTATGCGGAGAAAAAAGGCTATAGCGGTGTCGGCCTTTACACGCGCCACAAGCCGGAGCGCGTGATCACCGGTTTCGGCATCGACGAATTCGATAACGAAGGCCGCTATGTCGAGGTGCAGTATCCGCACCTCGCCGTGATCTCGGTCTATGTGCCCTCGGGCTCCAGCGGGGAAGAACGCCAGCAGGCGAAGTTCCGCTTCATGGAAGCCTTCCTGCCCCACCTGCTGCAGCTCAAGGCCAGCGGGCGCGAGATCGTGCTGTGCGGCGACGTCAACATCGCCCACAAGGAAATCGATATCAAGAACTGGAAGGGCAACCTGAAGAACTCAGGTTTCCTGCCGGAAGAGCGCAGCTGGATCGGCGAGCTGTTCGACGTGCACGGTTATGTGGACGTGTTCCGCAAGCTGGACCCGCGCCCCGAGCAGTACACCTGGTGGAGCAACCGCGGCCAGGCCTATGCGAAGAACGTCGGGTGGCGCATCGATTACCACCTGGCCACGACGAAGATCGCCGAGACCGCGCGCGCCACCTCGATCTACAAGGACGAGAAGTTCAGCGATCACGCGCCGCTGTCGATCGACTACGACTTCCCGCTATAACAGGTGCGGCCGAGGGCGCACTTGTTACGCCTAGCGCACCTCTCCAAGCAGCTCCGGGTGCCGCTCCAGCACCTTGAGCAGCTTGACCAGCGCCAGCGGCGGTTTGGTCTTGCCAGTCATGATTTCCCCGCACGCCGGACAAAAGCCGCCCGAGAGCGCGGGAACGGTGGCCGTTTCGCCCTTGTACGTATTGGACACGTCGGGGCACGTCGCGCGTGTCCTGCACCAGTTCCCCCAACCTAGTTACAATGCTGCTTCCCATCCGATTCCGGCATGGGACCCTTCGTATTTCCGAGTGAGTCCGCCATGGTTTTCAAAGTGTTCGTAGATGGTCAGGAAGGCACCACCGGTCTCCGGTTGCTCGACTATCTCTCCGGCCGTTCCGATGTGGAGCTGCTGCGTATCGCCGATGACAAGCGCAAGGATCCGGCCGAACGAGCACGCTTTCTGAATGCTGCCGACGTCGCTTTCCTGTGCCTGCCCGACGTTGCCTCCCGCGAGGCCGTGGCGCTGGTGACCAATCCCAATACCTGCGTGATCGACGCCAGCACGGCGTTCCGCACCACCGACAGCTGGGCCTACGGCCTGCCGGAACTCACGCGCGGCCAGCGCGAGAAGATCCGCGCCAGCAAGCGCATCGCCGTGCCGGGCTGCCACGCCAGCGCCTTCCTGATGGCAGTGCGCCCGCTGGTGGAAGCCGGCGTGATGCAGGCCGACTACCCGGTCTCCGCGTTCTCGCTGACCGGCTACAGCGGTGGCGGCAAGCAAATGATTGCCGAGTTCGAAGCCGGCGGTAACCCGAAGCTGGACAGCCCGCGCCCCTACTCGCTCGGCCTCGCGCACAAGCACCTGCCCGAGATGCGCGTGCAGGCCGGCCTGGCGCAGGCGCCGATCTTCAACCCGATCGTCGGCAACTTCCTCAAGGGCCTGGCCGTGACGGTGCCGGTGTACCCGGATCGCCTGGCGCGCAAGGTCACGCCGGAACAGATCGCCGATCTGTACCGCAAGCACTACGAAGGCGAGCAGTTCGTGCGCGTGATGCCGGTGGGCGACGAGGCCAACCTGGACGGCGGCTTCTTCGACGTGCAGGCCAGCAACGACACCAACCGCGTGGACCTGTTCGTGTTCGGCTCGGCCGAGCGCATCGTGCTGATGGCGCGCCTGGACAACCTGGGCAAGGGCGCTGCCGGCGCTGCGGTGCAATGCATGAACGTGCATGTCGGGGCGGACGAGGCGACTGGCCTGAGCGCCTGACACGCTTAAGCGCTAGTGCGGCGGCACCAGCCGCACGAATGAAAAAAAGCCGGCGATGGTTTCGCCGGCTTTTTTTCGCCCCGGGAAATCCCGTCGGTCAGATCCCGGCCTTGACCGCGACGCCCTTGAGCGCAACGCCAAGGTAGGCGCTGCCTTTGGCGCAGACGTAGGTGCTGTCGCTGGCGGTCTCGTCGTCCTTCCAGTTGCTGCGGATATCGACCACGGCGTTGCCGCCTTCCTTGGTCGCGCGCTGCTGCAACTCCTGCACCGCCTGCACGAAGAGGGTGGCGCACAACTCGTCGTCGGCCGGCGGCGGCGGGCCGCCGGTGGAGCGGCTGTTGTCGATAGGCCGGCGCATGCGCTTGACTGTCTTGAAAGACTGGCCGTCCTGCGCGCCCGGCAGCTTGTTGAAACCGAACAGCAGCCGGATCGACGGGTCCACGCGTTCCTTGGCCCCCGGTGTCGCCAGCGCCTTGTCGATCGGCAGGCTCAGCAGCTGGTCGGCCGCCTGCGCGCTGCCGCCTGCCAGCAACGCGCCGGCCATCAGGCTGAATCGCACCCAACGCTTCATGGTCTTCTCCTCATTGCCCCGGTTCGATGTATTTATCGTACAGGATCCGCCATAAAGAGCGCCTCTCAGGCGTCTTTACTTTTTTAGTGGCTTTTGCCGGTCGTCGTCGCCGCTGTCGACCGGCGCGCCGCTCAGGTTGGCCATATTGGCCCGATAGGCCGGCAGCTGGCCGACGCTGGAATCGATCGCGCGCGCGTAGAGCGGCAGCACCTCAGGCAGGTGCTTTTCCAGCTCGGCGATGCGGGTGCGGCCCGATGGATGGGTGGAGAGGAACTCCGAGCCCGACTGCGCCGACGATTGCGAGACCGCCCCCATCTTCTGCCACAGCGACACGGCGGCGCGCGGGTCGTAGCCGGCACGCGCGGCGATGTCCATGCCAACCAGATCGGCCTCGGTCTCGTCCGAGCGCGAGAACCGCAGCGTGAGCAACTGCGCGCCGGTGCCAAGTGCCATATTGCCGAGGTTGCCGAAACCGAACAATTGCGAGATCACGTTGGCGCCCAGGTTGGTGATCTCGGACTTGGCCGCCCGCTCGCGCGCATGCTCCTGCAGTGCATGGGCGATTTCGTGCCCCATCACCATGGCGACTTCGTCATCGGTCAGCTTGAGCTGGTCGAGCAGGCCGGAGTAGAAGGCGATCTTGCCGCCGGGCATGCAGAACGCATTGACCTGCTTGGAGTTGATCAGGTTGACTTCCCACTTCCATTGCTTCGCGCGCTCGTTCCAGCGCGGGGTCTGCGGCAGGATGCGCTTGGCGATGGCGCGCAGGCGCACCAGTTGCGGGTTGTTGTCGCCAACCAGCGTCTTCTTGGCCTGCGCCTCTTCCTTGAGTTGCTCGTACTCCTGCGAGGCCTGCTGCTCGATGACCTCGACCGGCACGATCTGGCGGATGGACGCGCCGCCGCGTTGCACGCGGATGCCATCTTCAGCGTCCTGCGGCTGGGCCTGGCCCTGGGCCTGGACCGCGCTCATGCTCAGCGCGGCGCTGGCCGCCAGCGCCAGCGCGGCCAGTCGACGTGGCAACGCAATCCCGGCCCGCCGGTGGCGGTACTGACAACGCTGGCGATCGGACATGGACGATTCCTTGGATGCGATTTTCGGCAAGCAGGGTGGGCAAGGGTTGATGCGGCCAGGACACGGTCCGGGCCCTGCGCATCCCGCGCATCGGGGCGGCGCTGACGGTAATGCAATAATACACGGCGCCTTGCCCAGCCTGATTGCCCCGATTGCCCCGACAGCCCCGCTCGCCATCCTGATTCATGACCTTTCAAGCCTATCTCGACATTTTCCGCAATCGCCGCATCGGCGCCATGCTCACGCTGGGCTTCGCGTCCGGGCTGCCGCTGGCACTCACCTCCGGCACATTGCAGGCCTGGATGACGGTGGAAGGGCTGGATATCAAGACCATCGGCTTCTTCTCGCTGGTGGGCCAGGCCTATATCTTCAAGTTCCTGTGGGCGCCGCTGATGGACCGCTATACGCCGCCGCTGCTGGGCCGGCGCCGCGGCTGGCTGCTGGTGACCCAGATCGGGCTGGTGCTGGGCATCGCGGGCATGGCCTTCTGCCCGCCGCACGAGGCGCTGTGGACACTGGCGGCGCTGGCCACGCTGGTGGCCTTCTTGTCTGCCTCGCAGGACATCGTGTTCGACGCCTACAGCACCGACGTGCTGCGCGCGCCGGAGCGTGGCGTGGGAGCGGCGGTCAAGGTGCTGGGCTACCGGCTGGCGATGCTGGTGTCGGGCGGGCTGGCACTGTGGCTGGCCGACCGCGTGATGGGCTGGCAGCAGATGTACCTGCTCATGGCGGGGTTGATGGGCATCGGCATCGTCAGCCTGCTGTGGGCGCCCGAGGCGGAATCGCCGGCGCGCACGCCACGCTCCATGGAGGAAGCCATCCTGGGCCCGCTGCGCGACTTCTTCTCGCGCCCGGGCGCCTGGTGGCTGCTGCTGCTGATCGTGCTCTACAAGCTGGGCGATGCGTTTGCCGGCAGCCTGTCCACCACCTTCCTGATCCGCGGCGTGGGCTTTTCGGCCGGTGAAGTCGGCCTGGTCAACAAGACGCTAGGGCTGGCCGCCACCATTGTGGGCGCGCTGTTCGGCGGCACGCTGATGGTGCGCCTTGGCCTGTACCGCTCACTGATGCTGTTCGGCATCTTGCAGGGGGTGTCCAACCTCGGCTACTGGATCCTGGCGGTGACGCCGCCGCACCTGTGGACCATGGGCGCCACCATCGCGGTGGAGAACCTCTGTGGCGGCATGGGCACGGCGGCCTTCGTGGCGCTGCTGATGACGCTGTGCAACCGCTCGTTCTCGGCCACCCAGTACGCGCTGCTCTCGGCGCTGGCCTCGGTCGGGCGCGTCTATGTTGGCCCCAGCTCGGGCTACCTGGTGGAGGCCTTCGGCTGGTCGGCCTTTTACCTGAGTACCGTGGTGGCGGCGGTGCCCGGCGTCGTGCTGCTATGGGCGATGCGCAACACCGTGCATCGCTACGAAGCCCGGGCCCGCGCCGCGGCCTAGCCCCCCGACACCCGGCAGCACGAACGCTTACTCGCCTGGAGGCTGTTTCAGAATGGCCTCTTACTGCTTGTAGTAGACGATCTGGTGCGAGGTCGCGAGCAGTTCTCCCTGCGGGCTCCAGATCTGCGCGCTCTGGTCGAAGAAGCCCTGGCGGAACACCTGCGCCTGGGCGCTGCCCAGCACGTGGCTGTTGCCCAGCGCGGCCAGGGTCGGGGCGTCGGCATGGAAATACGTGGTCAGCGACACCGTGCCGGCCGGCACGAAGCCGGCGCGCTTGAGAAAGATGCGCGGGTAGAAGGTGTCGCACCATGCCGCCATCGCGGCGAAGTCCGGCGTACGCGCGGGCGCGTCGCGCAGCCAGAACTGGGTCACGCTGTCCGGGTTCTCGGTGCCGGCCTCGACATTCGGCTTGGCGCCGCGCACCGGCCGCAACTCATACGCATCCAGCCAGCGCACCGGTGCGAAACCGGCCATCGGGGCGACATCGCTTGCCGGCGGCACCTGCGGGAACACGGCCTCGCCGCAATTCCAGGTCTCGCGGCGCACGGCGAAGAAGGCGGTAGCCGTGGTCGCCACTTCGTCGCCCTGGCGCAGCTCGATGGTCCAGTGCTGGGTGTTGCGGTTGGTGCGCACCGGACGCGCTTCGATCACGAACGGCCCTTCGACGATCGGGCCGGCAAAGTTGACGGTCAGCGCGGACGGATCGCCCAGCCGCTCGGGATGCTGCAGCACGGCTTGCAGCAAGGTGGCTGCCGTGATGCCACCGAAGGGGCCGATCATGTTCCAGTAGGCCGGCGTGGTGCGGCCGTGGAAAAGATTACCTCCCGCCGGCTCCAGCGCGATCGCGTGGTCGAAGGAATGGATGGTCTGGCTGGCTGGCGTGGCGGACATGTTGGGGACCAAAAAAGTACGATCGTTCGATAATACTGCAAACGGCAGACAGGCGCTGGCACCGCGTCAACCGGGCGCCCCCTCCAATCCGCCGCCGGGTCAGCCCCGCTCCCGCGCCCGCTGCAGCGGATTCCAGCCGAGCTGGTTGCCGATCACCGCCAACAGGATCAGCGCCATGCCAGCGAGCTGTAGCGGCGTGAGCACCACCCCGAACACCAGCACGTCAATCACGATGGCCACCAGCGGATAGACAAACGAGAGCGTGGCGATCGACAGCACGTTGAGGCGCTGGAAGGCGCCATACAGCAGCGTGTACATCACGCCGGTATGCACGAGGCCTAGCGCCAGCAATGCCCCCCAGGTCCGCCCGCCGAACGTCTCGACCGCCGGATGCGCCAGGGGGAACAGCATGACCACCCCCATCGCCATCTGCAGGCCCGCGATCTGCCCCGCCGGAATCCCCTTGAGCCGGCGCGTGGCCATGGTGGTGATGGCGTACAGCAACGCCGCCAGCATCGCCAGCCCGACCCCGGCCAGCATGCCGCCGGTGGCACCGCCGTGCTCCAGCCCGGTAATCAGCACCACGCCGCCAAAGGCCAGTACCAGCCAGGCAAGCCGCCCGGGCGCGATGGCCTCGCGCTGGAACAGCGCCGCCAGCAGCAGCAGGAAGAAGGGCTGGGTGTGATAGACCACGGTGGACACCGAGATGCCGCTGTACGAATAGGCAGAGAACAAGGCCAGCCAGTTGAGGATCAGCGTAACGCCGCCCAGCGCCAGCCAGCCCCAGTCGCGGGTGCGCATGGGCTGCCAGCCGCGCCGCAGGGCGAGCGTGCCCAGCAGCGCGGCGCCGCCGAAGATGCAGCGGAAAAACACGACGTCCAGCGGCGACTGCCCGCTGGTCACCACGAACCAACCGATGGTGCCCGACAAGGCCATGGCGGCCACCATGCGCCAGGCACCGCCACGCCGGGCGGGTTCCGTGGCCTGCGGGGCCGGGGTGGTGGCGGCCGGGGAAGCCACGGCGGCGCCAGATCGATCGATATTCATGGATGTCTCCTACGGAGCTTCGTACGCTTGGACGTCATTGTTCCATCGTGCATTCAGGTCAACAATCCATCCGATAAGCAATTACCATTTGATCTGTAATCACAAATGCGGGAGCCAGTCCATGCCGGTCGCGCAACTCAACGCCATGGCCGTGTTCGCCCGGGTGGTGGAATGCGGCAGTTTCTCCGCCGCCGCCCGCGAGCTTGGCATGACACCCTCCGCCGTCAGCCGCCATGTGACGCGGCTGGAAGCGGCCATCGGCGGGAGCCTGCTGCAACGGACCACGCGCGCCTTCACCCTGACTGAGCTCGGACAGGCAGTGCACGCCGCGTGCGCCCGGATGGTGGCCGCGGCGCAGGAAGTCAGCACGCTGGCCAGCGACCACGGCGGCGAGCCGCACGGCGTGCTGCGGGTCAGCGCACCGGTGGTGTTCGGGCAAGCCTGGCTGGCGCCGCGGCTGCCGGCCCTGCTGGACCGCTTCCCCGCGCTGGACCTGCAACTGACACTGGCGGACCGCCTGGTGGACCTGGTGGAAGAAGGCGTGGACGTGGCCATCCGCATTGCGCGCGAACTGGCGCCGGGGCTGGCGGCGCGGCCAATCCGCGCGGTGCGTTACCGGCTGGTGGCAGCACCCGGCTGGCTGGCGCGGCATGGCACGCCAGCCGAGCCGGCGGCGTTGGCCGGGCATCGCTGCCTCTACCTGGGCTATGGCGCCTTTGGCGAGCGCTGGAGCCTGCGGCGCAAGCGCGACGGGCAGACCGTGGCGCTGCGCATCCCGCCGAAGGTCACGCTCAACAACAGCGCGGCCATTGTCGCCATGGCGCAGGCCGGCGGCGGCATCGGGCTGGTGCCGGATTTCTCAGCCGCCGTGGCGCTGGCGTCGGGCAGCCTGGTGCCGGTGCTGGACAACTGGGAAATCCTCGAACCCTACGTGGGCACGGCCTTCGCGGTCTACACGCCAACCCGCCACCTGGCCCCCAAGGTGCGCGCCTTTATCGACTACCTGGTGGCGCAGGCCGCGCTGGAAACCAGCGGCTAGCGCGGCGGGCGGCTAAGCGCAGCCCCGCGCCCTCGCCGGCTCAGGTGGCGCAAACCCGGTACACCGCCAGGCTGCCGCGCCAGTTCGAGCCCCAGTTGACCGTCACGCCCTCGTGCATCACCACGCGGTCAAGGATGCGCAGGCCGACCTTGGACGCCAGCGATTCAAAGTCGCTGATGGTCAGCACCCGCACGTTCGGCGTGTTGTACCACTGGTACGGCAGCGCCTCCGACACCGGCATGCGCCCGCGGAACACCGACAGCCGGTGCGGCCAGTAGCCGAAGTTGGGGAAGGACACGATGCATTCGCGCCCCACCCGCAGCGTCTCGCGCAGGACCTGCGCAGTGTTGTGGATGGTCTGCAGCGTCTGCGACAGGATCACCGTATCGAAGCTCTTGTCCTCGAACAGCGCCAGGCCGCCTTCCAGGTTCTGCTGGATCACATGCACGCCCTTCTGCGCGCATGCCAGCACGCCTTCGTCCTGGATCTCGATGCCGTAGGCCTGCACGTCGAGCTCGTCCTGCAGCACGCGCAGCAGGCTGCCGTCGCCGCAGCCCAGGTCGAGCACAGTGGAATTGGGCTCGATCCAGCGCGCGATGGCGCGGAAGTCGGGGCGCAGCGCCAGGATATTGGGGTTGGCCGCGGCATTCATGCGCCTATCTCCTCGGCAATGCGTTCGTAGTAGGCGCGCATCAGGTTGTGATAGCGCGGGTCGTCCAGCAGGAAGGCATCGTGCCCGTGCGGCGCATCGATCTCCGCATAGCTGACCGGGCGCTTGTTGTCGAGCAGGGCCTTGACCAGCTCGCGGCTGCGATTGGGCGCGAAGCGCCAGTCGGTGGTGAAGCTGGCCACCAGGAAGCTGGCCTGCGTCTGCGACACCGCGCGCGTGAGATCGCCGCCGAAGGCCAGCGCCGGATCGAAGTAGTCGAGCGCGCGCGTGATCAGCAGGTAGGTGTTGGCATCGAAGTACTCGGCGAACTTATCGCCCTGGTAGCGCAGGTAGCTCTCCACCTGGAACTCGACATCGAAGGAGAAGCGGATGTCATCGGTCTTGAGCTCGCGGCCGAATTTCTCCGCCATGTCCTCGTCGGACAAGTAGGTGATATGGCCGATCATGCGCGCCACGCGCAAGCCGCGCTTGGGCTTGACGCCGTGCGCGTAGTAGTTGCCGCCGTGGAAATCGGGGTCCGACAGGATGGCGCTGCGCGCGACCTCGTTGAAGGCGATGTTCTGCGCCGACAGCTTGGGCGTGGAGGCCACCACGATGCAGTGGCGCAGCCGATCCGGGTACATCAGGCTCCAGGCCAGCGCCTGCATGCCGCCCAGGCTGCCGCCCATCACCGCCGCGAACTGGGTGATGCCGAACCGGTCCGCCACGCGCGCCTGGGCATTGACCCAGTCTTCCACGGTGACCACCGGGAAGGTGGCGCCGTAGGGCTGGCCGGTGGCGGGGTTGGCACTCAT
This sequence comes from Cupriavidus sp. GW821-FHT02F09, assembly GCF_059421605.1. Classification (NCBI taxonomy): domain Bacteria; kingdom Pseudomonadati; phylum Pseudomonadota; class Betaproteobacteria; order Burkholderiales; family Burkholderiaceae; genus Cupriavidus; species Cupriavidus sp. GW821-FHT02F09. Next base: position 68,746 of record NZ_JBWKVH010000019.1, on the reverse strand, counting down.
CGGGCCAGTCGAGCCGAAGCAGGAGCCAAGGTTGTTGACGCCGATGACGAAGAAGCGGTCGGTGTCGAGCGGCTTGCCCGGGCCGACCATGTTGTCCCACCAGCCGACATCGCGCAGGTCGTGCTCGTACACGCCGGCCACGTGGTGCGAGGCGTTAAGCGCGTGGCACACCAGCACAGCGTTGGAGCGGGCGGCGTTGAGCGTGCCGTAGGTCTCGACCATCAGGTCGTAGTCGGCGAGCGAGGTGCCGTTGCGCAGCTTCAACGGCTCGGTGAAATGCATGCACTGCGGCGCGACGATGCCGACCGAGTCGGTCGGCAGGGCAAGCGCGGCAGGAGGCGGAGCTACGTCTGTCATGGAATAAGCCCGTTGGCAAACAGGCGTAAAAAAACCCGACCGGCCTTGCGTGGACGTTGCCTGCGGATGACATCAAACCTGACATCAAGCACAGCATCAACGACGGCGCAGCCAAATCGGGTTTTGCACGGGTCTTGCGTCCCGCGTGCCGGTGCCTTGCGTGGCAGGGAACCGACCCACCTCTTTAGCCGCATTTATATTGGCTGCCGGAACCCCCAAAACCAATCCTCCAGGGGTTACCATGCCGCCGCGCGCCCGCAAGCCAGTCTTCAAATCGGCGCGACCCGCTTATTATAGAGCAAACAAACGCGCCGGCGGCGGCGCGCCGCCAGACGCCAACCAAACGCCAATCCAGCCTTGACGAAACCACCCAGCATCCTGGTCATCGAAGACGAATCCGCGATCGCGGACACCATCCTCTATGCGCTCTCCACCGAAGGCATGACGGTCGAGCACTGCGCGCTCGGCAGCGCCGCGCTGGCGCGCCTGCGCGCGCAGGCGCCGGACCTGGTGATCCTGGACGTGGGCCTGCCCGACATCAATGGCTTCGAAGTCTGCCGCACGCTGCGCACCTTCTCCGATGTGCCGGTGATCTTCCTCACCGCGCGCAACGAGGAAATCGACCGCATCGTCGGCCTGGAGATCGGCGCCGACGACTATGTGGTGAAGCCCTTCTCGCCGCGCGAGCTGGCGGCGCGGGTACGCGTGATCCTGCGGCGTGCCGGCAAGCGCGCAACACCGCAGGAGCCGGTGCAAGCCCCGGCGCCGCCTGAAGGCTTCACGCTCGATGCCGACGGCGCGCGCCTGGCCTGGCGCGGCCAGTGGCTCGACCTGACCCGCTACGAGTACCGGCTGCTGGCCTTGCTGCTGCAGCACCCCGGGCGCATCTATTCGCGCGCGCAGCTGATGGACCTGGTCTGGCACGACGCGGTCGACACCATCGACCGCACCGTCGACACGCATATCAAGACGGTGCGCGCCAAGCTGCGCGCGCTCGATCCCGAGTGCGATTCGATCCGCACCCATCGCGGCATGGGGTATTCGCTCGAAAGCTGAGCCGCGCTTCCACTTTATTCACAACCCAACCACGGCCACGCATGCATATCGGGCTTCGCATCTTCCTCGGCTTCTTCCTGATCGTCGGGCTGGCGGCTTTCCTCACGCTGCGGGTGTTCGTGCAGGAGGTCAAGCCCGGCGTGCGGCAGGCCATGGAAGACACGCTGGTCGACACCGCCCACGTGCTGGCGGTGCTGGCCGCCGACGACATGAAGAGCGGCCGCATTGCCAACGGCGCCTTCGCGCGCCGCCTGGCGCGGCTGCGCGAGGACAAGGTCGACGCCAATGTGTGGGGCATGCACAAGGATGCGGTGGGCTACCGCATCTACATCACGGACGAGCGCGGCATCGTGCGCTTCGATTCCGGCGAGGCCGCCGTGGGCGCGGATTACTCGCGCTGGAACGACGTCTACCGCACGCTGCGCGGCGAGTACGGCGCGCGCAGCACCCGCGCCAACCCCGACGACGACGCCAGCACGGTGATGCACGTGGCAGCCCCCATCCGCGACGGCAACAAGACCATCGGCGTGCTGACCGTGGCCAAGCCCAATGTGACCATGGCGCCGTTCATCGAGCGCAGCCAGCGCAAGATCCTGCTCAACGGCCTGCTGCTGATGGGCGGTGCGTTCGTGATCGGCCTGGCCTGCACGCTGTGGCTGGTGCACGGCCTGCGCCGCCTGCAGCGCTACGCGCGTGCGGTGGCGTCGGGCGAGCGTGCCGAGATGCCGCTGCGCGGCGCCAGCGAGCTGGCCGAGCTGGGGCGCTCGGTGGAGAGCATGCGCCTGCGGCTGGAGGACAAGCAGTACGTCGAGCACTATATCCACACGCTGACGCACGAGATGAAGAGCCCGCTGGCGGCCATCGGCGGCGCCGCCGAGCTGCTGCAGGAGGACATGCCGGCCGCCGACCGCAACCGCTTCGTCGCCAATATCCGGCGGCAGGCGCAGCGGCTTGAGGAAATGATCCGCAAGCTGCTGGCGCTCGCGGCACTGGAGCAACGCCAGAGCCTGGAGACCCACGCGCCAGTTGCACTGGAGCCGCTGATCGAGCAGTTGCTGCATGAGCTGGAGCCGCGCGCCCGCCAGCGCGACCTGACGCTGCGCTTGCTGCCGCCGGGCCAGCCCGCAGCGGTGGTGAGAGGCGATCCGTTCCTGCTGCACCAGGCGCTGGGCAACCTGCTGGAGAATGCCATCGACTTTGCGCCAGCGGCCAGCACGGTCGACGTGTCCGTGGCGCACGGCAATGAGCCCGCTCACATGATCGCCGTGCGCGTCACCGATCACGGCCCCGGCGTTCCCGACTATGCGCTGCCGCGCCTGTTCGAGCGTTTCTACTCGCTGCCGCGCCCCGGCGGGCAAGACAAGAGCACCGGGCTGGGCCTGTGCTTCGTACGCGAGATCGCCACGCTGCATCGCGGTGACATCACGCTGGCCAACCGCGCCGAGGGTGGCGCGTGCGCGACGCTGACGCTACCTGCGGCATAGCGGCTTCACACTCAACACACAAGCGCGCGAATCGCTTCACGCAGGCTTCCGCGGCGGCTCACATGGCAAGCCTAAGCTAGCGGCATCGTCACTCCCGCGCGCCTGCCGCCATGAACCGAATCCTGTTTTTCAAGTCCGCCATCACGGCGTTCCTGATCCTGCTGATCCTGATCCCGCTGCACCTCGTGGGCAACGCCGTGCAGGACCGCAAGCACTACCGCGAGGAAGCGGTGCGCAGCGTCTGGCAGAGCTACGCCGGCCCGCAAACCCTGACCGGCCCGGTGCTGGTGCTGCCGTACAAGGAGATCCTGCGTGTGACGGACAGCAGCGACCCCAAGCGGCCGAATGCCACCGTGCTGCAGGCGGAGGCCGGGCAGCTGCTGGTCTTCCCCACCACGCTGCGCGTCAAGGGCGAGGTCACGCCGAGCGAGCGCTATCGCGGCATTCACAAGGTGCTGGTGTATGAGATGCAAAGCCGCTGGCAGGGCACCATCGCGCTGCCCGATCCGGCCGAGCTGCCGCGCTCGGCCGGCCACGTCGGCTTTGAGGTGGGCCAGCCATACATCACGATCGGCATCAGCGACACGCGCGGCCTGATGGCGGCGCCTGCGTTCGAGCTGGACGGCAAGGCGCTTAAGCTGGAGCAAGGCGCACTGCTCAAGAGCCTGTCCCAAGGCCTGCACGCCGAGATCGACCTGCCGCCCGCCAAGGCCGCCAAGCCCGGCCTGGATGGCAGGTCCGCACAGGCCCAGCGCGTGGTGCCGTTCTCGCTGACCTTGCCGCTGCTGGGCGCGCAGTCGCTGGCCTTCACCCCGGTGGGCGACCAGAACGATATCTCGCTCGATTCCGCCTGGCCGCATCCGAGTTTCGACGGTGACTTCCTGCCTCGCACCCGCAGCGTGACCGCGCAAGGCTTTCGCAGCAACTGGAGCGTGACCTCGTACAACACCAAGGCTCGCGGCCAGCTCGCTGGCTCGGGCGACGGCACGCTGGAAACGGTGTCGGTGACGCTGATCGATCCGGTCAACATCTACCTGCAGGCGGAGCGCGCGGTGAAGTACGGCGCCATGTTCGTGCTGCTGACCTTCGCCGGCTTCTTCATGTTCGAGCTCATCAAGCGCCTGCGCATCCACCCGATCCAGTACCTGCTGGTGGGCCTGGCGCTCGCGGTGTTCTTCCTGTTGCTGCTGAGCCTGTCCGAGCATATCTCGTTCGCGCTGGCCTACCTGGCGGCCAGCGGTGCCTGCATCGGGTTGCTGGGCTTCTACTTGTCGTTCGTGCTGCAGAGTTGGCGGCGCGGGCTGGCCTTTGCCACGCTGCTGACGGTGCTGTACGGCGCGCTCTATGGCCTGCTGCTGTCGGAGGACAATGCGCTGATGCTGGGCTCGCTGCTGATGTTCGTGATCCTGGCTGCCATCATGGTCATGACCCGGCGCATCGACTGGTACGCCGCGGGCGCCGCATGGCAGCCGCTGCGCGACAAGCCTGCCGCCCCGGCCGGCGAAGAAGACGCCGGCGCTGCCGCCTCGGCATCAGCCTGAGCGAAGGCGCAACGCCATGCCAACCTACCTTCATTGCGCCCCGCCACTCGCGCTGGCGGCCGTGCTGGGACGGCGGCGGGTGCCGGCCGGCCTGGTGCTGGCTGGCGTCGCGGCGAGCATCGTGCCGGATGTCGACATGCTCAACGTCTGGTACGCCGGGGTGCGCTACAACACCTTGCTGGGCCACCGCGGCCTGACCCACTCGATCGGCTTCGCGGTGGCGCTTGGCCTGCTGGCCGCGCTGGCGGCGCGGCGCTGCGGCTGGCAGCGCGGCATCGCGTTCCTGTTCATCGCACTGAGCACCGTGTCGCATCCCTTGCTGGACCTGTTGACCGACCGCGGCATCGGCACGGCGCTCTTCTACCCGCTGACGGCGCAGCGCGTGACCTTGCCATGGCGGCCGCTGCCGCTGGCCGGCGCGGGCCTGTTTGGCGCTGCGCGCTTCTGGCTGGAGTGTGCGTGGATCGGCCTGCCGCTGCTGGCGTTCGCCACGCTCGGTGCTGCGCTGCGCCGCTGGTGCGATCGCATCAGGCCTGTCGATCGCCGCGTGCCGGTGCGCGCCTGTGCGGACTGACGCCAGCATGACAACCACCGCTACACGCATGCGCGATTCGCCCCGCTTGCGCCCTGGGCTGCACTACGGCCATGGCCCCGCGCATAACCGGCTCGACCGTATCCTGACCGCGCCACGCCCTGGCCTTGCGCTGACCGGCGCGCGGCGCGGGCTGTGCGAGTTCCTGGCCTTCGGCGTCAAGGAGGCGCGCTCCTGCTTGTTCGCGGGGCTGTTCTTCCTCTGCGTGTTCGCTGTCCCGCGCGGCGGCCTGCTTGGTATCCCGCGCTACGACCTGCTGCTGGCAGCCGCGCTCGGCATCCAGGCGGCGATGGTGTGGGCGCGCCTGGAAACGCTGGACGAACTAAAGGCCATCAGCCTGTTCCACGTCGTGGGCTTCGCGCTGGAGGTGTTCAAGGTCTCGGGTGGCATCCAGTCCTGGAGCTACCCGGATTTTGCGTACACCAAGGTGCTGGGCGTGCCGCTGTTCTCGGGCTTCATGTACGCGGCGGTAGGCAGCTACATCATCCAGGCCTGGCGCATGCTGGACGTGAATGTGCGCAATCACCCGCCGTACTGGATGGCGGGCCTGATGGCGGCGCTGGTCTACGCGAACTTCTTCACCCATCACTTTATCGGTGACTACCGCTGGTACCTGGCTTGTGGCATCGCAGGCCTGTACGCGCGCACCACAGTCCGCTTCCGCCCGCTGGACCGCGAGCGCGAGATGCCGCTGTTGCTGGCCTTCGTGCTGATCGGGCTGTTCGTCTGGATCGCGGAGAACATCAGCACGTTCTTCGCGGTATGGCACTACCCCAACCAGCTTGGCGCGTGGTCGGCGGTGCATGTGGGCAAGTGGAGTTCCTGGTCCCTGCTGATCGTGATGACGTTTACCATCGTGGCCAACCTGAAGCACATCAAGGCCAGCATCCATGTGCCGGCGGCCTGATGACGAAAAAAAGGCAGGCGCGAGCCTGCCCTTTCTCATGGCCGATGGCGCGGCCTAGCCGAGCAACACGCGCAACTGCGCGTCCGCGTTCTCGCTCGGCAGCTTGCGAAAGCCGCTCTTGGCATAGCGATGCCACTGCCCCTGCACGGTCGCCACGATCAGCGCGGCGCGCACCGGCACATCGGCGTCGGGCGGAAACGCACCCTGGCTGATGGCGATCTTCAGGCACTGCCGCAGCGAGGCCTCGATCCGGTCCACTACCTGGTTGATGCGCTCCTGCAGGCGATCATGCTCGCCCACCAGCGCTTCGCCGGTCAGCACGCGCGTCATGCCGGGATTCTTCTCGGCAAAGGACAGCAGCATGCGCACCACGGCGTGCGCCTGGCGCAAACCATGCTCTTCCTGGGTGGTGATCTGGTTGATCAGTCCGAAGACGGTCTGCTCGATAAAGCCGATCAGGCCTTCGAACATCTGCGCCTTGCTGGCGAAATGGCGGTACAGCGCCGCCTCCGATACGCTGAGCTTGGCCGCCAGCGCCGCGGTGGTGACCTTTTCCCCGCGCGGCACTTCCAGCATCCCGGCCAGCGTCTGCAGGATCTGCACACGCCGCTCGCCAGGACGCGGGCGTTTGCGTGCCGGCGCCCCGTCCGCGCCTGCGCCCTGCCCGGCAGCGGCCGGAGCCGCACCCGATGGGTGCCCGTTACTGTGCATCATGACCCGATTCTCCGCATTCGTCGTTGGAGTTGATGCATGGATTGTACTTTTACGTCCACATAGCCGGGGCGATTTACGATCCGCGCCCGCACGCGCGGCGCCGATGCCGGCAGCGCCTGCGGCGCTGTCGTGCCAGTCGCCAGCGCGGGCGGATCCTGCGTCTCGGCCGCCACCAGCGTCACCGAATGTTCCTGCGCGGCGTGGCCGGTGTGCTGCCGGTCCTGCGCATCCAGCGTGCTGCGCAGCACGGCGTCACCGCTGGCGCCCGCCACCGCGGAGCCCGCGGGCATCGGCACGTCGTGCGGACGCGATGGCGCCAGCGTGCGCAGGTAGCCCGTCACCCAGGCCGTGCGAATGCCCGTGCCCGCGTAGCGCTTGAGGTGGGACAACGTGTCTTCCACCAGCACCGCACGGTGCGGCGCCACCCGTTGCTGCACCAGCAACCGGCGCAACATGCGCCGGTCCGGCTTGGGCCGCAGATGGCCGTGCACCCACATGTCCTCAATCGCGACCACCCGCTCGAAACACTGTTGGATGCCAGCCACCTTCATGACCGCGCGCGCGTATTGCTCCGGTGCGTTGGTCACCAGGATCTTGCGCCCGGGCAGGCGGCGCAGGTGGCCGACCAGGCCGCGCTGCACCCGCACCATCTCCGCCAGTTCGGGGAAATCATGCGCGGCGCGCAGGAAGTCGGCCGGGTCCACGTTGTGGTGGCGGATCATGCCCAGCAGCGTCGCGCCATAGCGCTGCCAGTACTTCACCCGAACCTCGCTGGCGATGGCCTCGTCACTGCCCAGCACGCGCGCGACATACGCCGTCATCAACTGGTTGATGGCGGGAAAGATCGCATGCGACGCGTCGTGCAGCGTGTTGTCGAGGTCGAACAGCCAGACCGTGCGGCCGGAATTGTCGCCCGCGGGGCGGCGTCGGCGCGCACCGCGCAGGCTGCGGCGCAAGGGCGGGGAAATAGTGGGCACGCAGGAAGAAAAAGAAGTGAAGCGGCAGCGCGCGGCGCGCGCTGCCGTAGATGCGTTCTAGTGCGAACGGATCATGGTACCGAACGCTTGTTCGGTCAGGATTTCAAGCAGCAGCGAGTGTTCGATGCGGCCGTCGATGATGTGCACCGAATTCACGCCGCTCTTGGCCGCGTCCAGCGCCGACGAGATCTTGGGCAGCATGCCGCCGGAGATGGTGCCATCCGCGAACAGTTCCTCGATCTCGCGCGCCGACAGGTCGGTCAGCAGGTTGCCGGCCTTGTCCATCACGCCCGGGATGTTGGTCATCATGACCAGCTTCTCGGCCTTGAGGATCTCGGCCATCTTGCCCGCCACCACATCGGCGTTGATGTTGTAGGCCTGGCCGTCGTCGGAAAAGCCGATCGGCGAGATCACCGGGATGAAGGCGTCGTCCTGCAGGGCCTTGACCACCGCCGGGTTGATGGCCTCGATATCGCCCACGAAGCCGATGTCGATGAAGGCGCCGGGGCTTTCGCGGTCCGGCATCTTGAGGCGCTTGGCGCGGATCAGGCCGCCGTCCTTGCCGGTCAGGCCCACGGCCTGGCCGCCATATTGGTTGATCAGCATGACGATGTCCTGCTGCACTTCGCCGCCAAGCACCCATTCGACCACTTCCATGGTCTCTTCATCGGTGACGCGCATGCCCTGGATAAACGTGCCGACCTTGCCGACCTTCTTCAGGGCTTCGTCGATCTGCGGGCCACCGCCGTGAACCACGACCGGGTTCATGCCGACCAGCTTGAGCAGGATCACGTCGCGCGCGAAGCCGTGCTTGAGCTTTTCCTCGGTCATCGCGTTTCCGCCGTACTTGACCACAATGGTCTTGCCGTGGAACTTGCGGATATAGGGCAGCGCCTCGGCAAGGATTTCGGCCTTGAGGGCTGGGGCAATTGCGGCCACCGCGGTAGCGGCAGGCCCAGGGGTGTCGGCGTTCATGGCAAGGGACATCCGTGAGATTCAACAGGTATCATGGCAATTCTGACCGGCGGTGAGCGATTGGTTAAGGGGCTTTTTACCCCGAATAGGCCACCTCCGGCCGCGGCAGGCGCCGATTTTACAAGAAACCGTGGCGCACGCGTGCAGACGGTGGTGCAGCGGGGTTCAAAACCGGTGCATGCGTACTGCGGCGCACCATGGCGTTCTATCCACGCAACAGTTGTCCAACGGTTGTCCAACAGTCGCATCGCCATCGAATAGCGGCAACACAATGAGCCTGCACCCCGACGATCTTAGCGCCCTGCGCCCCCATTTGCTGCGCTTCGCCCGCCTGCAACTACGCGACCAGGCACTGGCCGAGGATACCGTCTCCGACACCCTGGTGGCCGCGCTGGAACACCCTGAGCGCTTCAGCGGCCAGTCCGCGCTGAAGACCTACCTCATCGGCATCCTCAAGCACAAGATCATCGATACGCTGCGCAGCGGCCGGCGCGAAGTACGCCTGACGCTGGGCGGCGGCGACGAGGACGGCGAGGCGCAGTCGGATATCGATGCCTTCGACGCCCTGTTCGCCAAGAACGGCCACTACCATACGCCACCTTCCGACTGGGGCAACCCGGACCGCGCGCTGGAGCGCCGCGAGTTCTTCGAGATCCTCCAGCTGTGCGTGGACAAGCTGCCCGCCAAGATCGGCCGGATTTTCATGATGCGGGAATGGCTGGAGCTGGAAACCGAAGAAATCTGTCAGGAACTCGAGATCACGACGACTAATGCCTGGGTCATGCTGTACCGAGCCCGCATGCGCCTGCGCGAGTGCCTGGAACTGAACTGGTTTGGGCAGAAGGCGTGAGCGCCTGACGCTCGCCCGAGCTTGTAAGCAGGCCGGGGCAGCCAGGCAAGCTGCCCCGGCCCGAAACCGCCTCTCCGACCGAAGGAAGCCATGCCTGACACGCCACCCCACCGCCGGCTGCTGCCAAACTGCCGCGAGATCCACCACCTGACCATGGAAAGCATGGACCGGCCGCTGAGCTGGTTCGAGCGCGTGCGCATGCGCGGACACATGGCCATTTGCGATGCATGCACCAATTTTTCGGGCCAGATGCGGCTGATGCGCTCCGCCATGTCCCGGCTGGGCCAGGAAGACGAGCTGCCCGGGGACAAGCCGTGAGCGATCCGGCCACGGTGCTGACGGGGCAATTGCGCCCCATCGAGCATTGCAGCGCCTGCGGCGCCGGCTTTGTCTGCGGCTATGCCGCCGGCCTGCCCCACTGCTGGTGCGCCACCCAGCCACTGCTGCCCGCCCGGCAGATCGTGCCGGGCCAGCACTGCCTCTGCCCCGCCTGCCTGGCACGCCGCCGCGAGGATGCCGGCCAGGCGCAAACCAAGGGCTGATCAGTTCGCCGACTGCGCTGGCGTTGTGCTGCCCGCGCCCGCCGCGGCGAACTGCATCACCACCACCCCCAGCACCACCAGCGCGGCGCCGGCCATGCGCCCCGGCGTCACGGCGCGCGCCGCGAAACCCGCCAGGCCAAACTGGTCCAGCAGCAGCGCGCCCACCATCTGCCCCGCCACCACCGCCGCGATAAAGCCGCCTGCGCCCAGGCGCGGAGCCAGCACCAGTGCCACGGTAATGTAGAACACGCCCGCCACGCCACCGACCCACATCCAGCCCGGCCCGCCCACCGCCAGCGAGGGCAGCGGAACCTTCAGCAGCCACAGCAGCGGCACCACCACCGCCAGGCTGACCAGCAGCGACACCACAGTGGCCCATAGCGGATGGCCCAGGCTGCGCCCGAGCGCGGCGTTGGCGCCGGCCTGAAATGGGATCACCGCCCCGGAAACAATGGCCACCAGGACGGGAACGAGGCCGGCAAGCGCCAGCGAAAAGTGATTTATACCAGGCACTGCGGCATCTCCTTCGCCAAAAATTGGATGCCCCAGTGTGAAATATTGCGCCGCGAATTACCAATTCTCGTTTCGTAGCGTTAATATGCGCCGCATGAATGATCTCCGCGGTATCGACCTGAACCTGCTGGTGGTGCTGGAAGCCCTGCTGGCCGAACGACATATTTCGCGCGCCGCGCTGCGCCTGCACCTCAGCCAGCCTGCGGTGAGCCACGCGCTGGGCCGCCTGCGCCAGTTGCTGGACGACCCGCTGCTGGTGCGTGGCCAGGGCGGCCTGGTGCCGAGCGCGCGCGCCCACGAACTGGCGGGCCCGCTGGCCGAGGCGCTGGCGCAGGTACGCATCCTGCTGGGGCCTTCCGGCTTCCAGCCCGCCACGGCGCGCCGCAGCTTCCGCCTGGCCATGTCCGACTACGGCGCCATGGCGCTGCTGCCCGGCCTGCTGCGCGCGGTGCGCAAGATCGCGCCTGGCATCGACCTGGTGGTCAGCCAGGCCAGCCGCGAAGCCATGACAGCCAAGGTCGCGGACGGCGAGATCGACCTGGCGCTGGGCGTGTTCGGGCAGCCCCCGGAAGGCGTGCACTGCACGGAGCTATTTGAGGAAACCTATGCCTGCATGGTGGATGCGGCCACGGTGCGCGGCCTGGGCAAGCTTGACCAGGTGGCGTACCTGGCCCGCTCGCATGTGCTGGTGGCGGCCCACAGCGAGCGCGAAGATGCCATCGACGCCGCTGTGGCCAAGGTGGGCGGGCGGCGCAAGATTGCCTGCGTGCTGCCCCACTGGAGCGTGGCGCCAGCGCTGATTGCCGGCACCAACCTGGTCCTGACCACTGCGCGCCGCAGCCTGGCCGCGTTCGAGGAGGACCCACGCTTCGCGGTGTTCGATCCGCCCTTCCCCCTGCCGGGCTTTGGCTTCAGCCTGATCTGGCACGACCGTACCGACGCCGATCCCGGCCATAGCTGGCTGCGCGACCGCGTGATCGCGGTGGCCGCAGGCGACGAGCCGGACGACGCGATCAGCCTGCGCAGCTAGGCAGCCCAGCTAGCTGCCTGTACGGCTCAGTGCTTCAGTGCTTGTGGTCACCGTGCGCGCCGGCGGCCGGCGCCGTTGCGGTGAGGTCGCGCACTTCGGCGTCGACCTTCTGCTCGGTCACCTTGCCACCCTGCTCGATCTTGAGCGTCAGCGGCACGGTGTCACCCTTCTTCAGCGGCGCCTTGAGACCCATCAGCATCACGTGATAGCCACCCGGCTTGAGCTCGACGTCCTGCATGCGGGGCAGGTCGAGCGCGCCGATGGCACGCATGCGCATCACGTTGCCATCCATCTTCATCTCATGCACTTCGGCTGTGGCTGCCGCCGGCGTGCTGACGCCGATCAGCTTGGCGGGCTCGTGCGCATGCAGGGTCATGAACACGCCGGTGGCGGTCTGCGCCGGCACGGTGCCGCGCGCCCAGGCGTTGCTGACATCGACCTGGGCAAAAGCCGCGTTCGAGCACAGCGCGGCGAGCAGGGCGGCGGGCACCGCGGCGAGGAATCTGGCTTGCATCTGGACTATCTCCACTGAGATTCAAAGGACTGCACAAAGAGAACATTAGACCATGGCGTCCCTGGCGACGTGAGCCAGGCGGCGCAAATCGAGGAACCGGCCGGTTGGCTACCCGGCAGCGAACCGTTCAGTCTGGCAGCGGCCCCGGCGCCAACCAATGCGGCACGGTGTCGCACGCGGCAGGCCGGGCGCCGGTCGTTGTTAAACTCGCGGCATGGATACCATCGCAGCCGTGCCGCCAGACACGGCCCCCTCCCGCCCCGGCTCCGCCACGAGCATCATCCCGGTCCGTCACAACCTGATGAGCCTGCGCCGCCTGTTCTGGCTGCGCTGGGCGCTGATGGGCGGGCAAGCGGTGCTGCTGGTTTCGTGCGAGGCCGTGGCCGGCGTGATCCTGCCATACAGCCCCCTGCTGGCGATCCTGTCCCTGCAAGCGGTGTTCAACCTGCTCACCGGCCTGCGCCTGCGCATGCACACCAGCCGCGGCGGCATGCCGAGCGACGCCGAGCTGATGGGCCAGCTGATGGTCGACCTGACGGCGCTGTCGGCCAACCTGTTCTTCACTGGCGGCGCGACCAACCCTTTTGTCTCGTTCTACCTGCCGGGCCTGGCGATCGCCGCCGCGATCCTGCCGTGGCGCAACGTGATCGCGCTCGCCGCCTACGCGATGGCCTGCTACAGCCTGATGCTGATCGAGTATGTGCCGCTGAACCTGCACAACCCGGACAACGCCATCAACTATCACCTGGCCGGCATGTGGCTCAACTTTGTCGCCAGCGCGACCATGATCGCGGTCTTCGTGGCGCGCCTGTCCGGCGTGCTGCGCCAGCGCGACGCGGAGCTCAACCTGGCGCGCGAACAGTTGCTGCGCGACGCGCGCATCGAAGCGCTGAACGACCAGGCCGCGGCGGTCGCCCACGAGATCGGCACGCCGCTGGCCACGCTGGCGGTCATCGCCGGCGAGCTGCGCGCCGATGCGGCGGACCCGCGCCTGGCCACCACGCAAGTGTCCGCCTACCTGCCGGACCTGCAGACCATGGAACAACAGCTCGAGCTGTGCAAATCGATCCTGGCCCGCCTGCGCGACGACCACGAGACCGCAGCGCCGCAGCGCATCGATGCGTGGCTGGACGGCTACGTGGAACGCTGGCAGTTGCGCCACCCCCATGCCCGGCTGGAAGCCAATGCCATTGGCGAAGCCGCGGCCCTGCCGGTGGAGGCCGCGCGCGTGGGGCAGATCCTGACGATCCTGCTGGACAACGCCGCGCGCAGCCAGCTGGCCGCGGGGCACGAGCAGATTCCGCTGCGCCTGGCCATCGCGCTGGAGAACAACCGCGCGCTGCCGACGCTGATCTTCCGCGTCACCGACCGCGGCCTGGGCATCCCAAAATCCCAGCGCGCGCGCCTGGGCGAAGCACCGATGACCAGCATGCACGGCGGCCAGGGCATTGGCGTGTACCTGGCGCAAAGCGCGGCCCAGCAGATGGGCGGCCGGCTGGCCTGGCATGACCACCACGAGGGCGGCACCGTGGCCGAGCTGCGCCTGCCCGCGCCTTCCCTGGCAGCCTTACCGGCCGCCTCACCGTTTGCCTCACCCCTGACAACGAGCCCGCGATGACCGACGCCCCCCACGATCCCGCCGCCGCCGGCGCACAGCCCGGCGCCAGCGATGCCGCTCCCTTCCTGGTCGTCGACGACGATGCCGTGTTCGCGGGCGCCCTGGCACGCGCGCTGACGCGCCGCGGCTACGCCGTGCAGATCGCCCATAACCGCCAGCAGGCGCTGGCGCTGGCGGCACAAACGCCGTTTGACTACATCACGCTGGACCTGCACCTGAGCGCGCCGCCGGAAGCCGGCAGCACCGCGCCAGCCGAGTCTGGCCTGCAACTGGTCGCGCCGCTGCGCGCGGCGTTGCCCGATGCGCGCATCCTGGTGCTGACGGGCTATGCGAGCATTGCCACCGCGGTGGCCGCGGTCAAGCACGGTGCTGATGAGTACCTGGCCAAGCCGGCCAATGTGGATTCGATCCTGACGGCGCTGATGGCCGGGGTATCGGAAGACGCGGCCGAAGCCGCCATGGAAGAGCCGGTGCCGCTATCGGTGGCCCGGCTGGAGTGGGAGCACATCCAGCGGGTGCTGTCCGAACACGAGGGCAACATCTCGGCCACCGCGCGCGCGCTCAATATGCATCGGCGCACGCTGCAGCGCAAACTGGGCAAGCGGCCGGTATCGCGCTAGGCGTTCGCCGCGAATCCGCAAGCTCAGAGGCGCAACTGCACGTAGTCCCAGTCCAGGTCCTCTTCCTGCCCGGCGGCTTGCTCGGCAATGCGCAGCGCGTCGCTGGCATGGCGGTCGGCACGCGAGCCGAGATCGCCGGCCTGCACGGCCAGTTCCACCGCGGCTTGCGGCGTGGTGCCGGCCAACACGGCGGGCTTCGCCACCACTGGCGCGCTCGCCTGGCGATGTACGGGCGCGGCCTCCGGGCGCACGCAGAGAAAGACAGTGGCCGCGGCAAGGCCGCAAAGTACGCCGAACGAGGACAGTAGCTCGCGTTTCATTTCGTTTCTCCTGCCAGGTTGGTGGTTGGGGATGCGGGTGCTAATCGGCCGGCTACGATCCTTCGATCGTGCCGGCCGCCACTTTGGCATTGCATCGCAACACGCACCAGCGTGCTTACGAATGCTTACCTGTCTTACGCTTCTCTTTACCAGCGTGTCTTATCCGGGTCTCTTACCAGCGTGAATCACGCTCCCACGCTTTCATTTCCTCTTCCACGCGCTCCTTGGTGTAGCCATAGCGCTCCTGGATCCGGCCGGCAAGCTGATCGCGCTTGCCCTGGATCTGGGTAAGGTCGTCGTCTGTGAGCTGACCCCACTTTTCCTTGACCTTGCCCTTGGCCTGGTCCCATTTGCCTGCGATTTGATCCCAATTCATGGTCGCTTCCTCTATCGTGGATGTCGTGGATGGGTGACGTGCCGACTTGGCGTGCTGGCTCAACCTGCTGAGCCAGCGCGCAGGCCAGTTACTTGGCGTACTTGGTCTTCACGTCAGCCAGGCACTTGTCCTTGGCGTCGCCGGACAGTGCATCGCACTTTTGCTTGTCAGCCTTGTAGGCGGCGTCCATGGTGTCCTTCTTGGCGTCGGCGCGCGCTTCGGCGACGTCGGTGCTGGTGCCGGTGGCGGCAGCCTTCTCGACCTTGGCCGAACCCAAGGCCCGCTCGTGGGCAAGCTTGGCTTCCTTCACGCACACATCCTTGTCATTGCCCTTGGCGTCG
Source organism: Cupriavidus sp. GW821-FHT02F09 (assembly GCF_059421605.1). Taxonomy (NCBI): domain Bacteria; kingdom Pseudomonadati; phylum Pseudomonadota; class Betaproteobacteria; order Burkholderiales; family Burkholderiaceae; genus Cupriavidus; species Cupriavidus sp. GW821-FHT02F09. The sequence goes on along the minus strand of NZ_JBWKVH010000019.1, from coordinate 53,419 downwards.
TCGCATTTTTCCTTGGCCACGCTGTAGTCGGCATCGGCCTTGACCTTGTCCGCCTTGGCGCGCGCCTTGGCGGTGCCATCGCGGGTCGCTTCGGCGTTAGCCTTGGCCACGTCCTCGTCGCGCTTGGCTTCCTTCACGCACACGTCCTTGGCGTTGTCCTTGAGGCTGTCGCACTGGGCGCGCGCGGCCTTGTAGTTGGCGCTGGCGGTCTTCACGGCCGCGTCGTAGTCCGCTTTGGAACCCGCGGGTGCGGCATGCGCCAGCGTGAAGGCCGCAGGGCCGGCAAACATCATCGAACACACTGCTGCGCTCAGCCATTTCTTCATCATGTCGTGCTCCTTTTTCAGTGGCGGATATTGTGGAGGGCAGTCTCGCTCTTGGCCTATGCCGGGTGCGATCCGCGTTTGCCCACACCGTAAGTACAGAGTACGCATGGGCGCCTCCGACAATCAGGCGTGACGCTCCGAAAGCCGCGTAAGACAATTCCGACATGATTTCCGGGGCACACGACGCCTGCGGCCCTGCGCCGCAGGGCCGCAGGCGTCCTTCGGCGCTAGACTGACGCGCTTCCGAGGAGAATCCACATGACCGCATCCCGCCTGCTGCCCGCAGTGACCATCGCGCTGGCCTCGCTTGGCGCAAGCTGGACGCCCGCCGCGTTCGCGCACATCGTGTTCGAGCAAAAGGCCGCGACGGCAGGCAGCTACTTCAAAGGCGCGCTGATGGTGGGGCATGGCTGCAACGGCAGCGCCACCCGCGCCATCACCGTGACCATCCCGGAAGGCGTGCAAGGCGCCCATCCGCAGCCCAAGGCAGGCTGGCAACTGGAAGTGAAACGCGCGCCGCTGGCCAAGCCCTACACCTCGCACGGCAAGACCGTTAGCGAGGACGTACGCACGCTGCGCTGGTTTGCCGGCTCGCTGGCCGACGCGCATTTCGATGAGTTCGTGATGCTGATGAAGCTGCCCGAGCAGGCCGGCAAGCTGTATTTCCCGGTGGTGCAGGAATGCGAGGACGGGCGCACCGAATGGACGCAGATCCCCGCGGATGGCCAGAGCCTGCGCGAGCTGAAGACGCCGGCGGCAGCGCTGGAGCTGACCGCGCCGATGCCGGCGGGGCATGCGCACGCGCACTGAGCGGGCGTATTGCAAAACGACAAAGGGCGCACCGAAGTGCGCCCTTTGTCGTCTGGATCGTCTGGATGCCGCTGAACCGGGCTAAGGCTTACAGCACGTAGCGCGACAGGTCTTCGTTGCCGGCCAGGTCGCCCAGGCGCTCCTCCACATAGGCCGCGTCGATGGTGACCGTCTCGCCCGATGACTTGGTGGCATGGAAGGACAGGTCCTCCAGCAGCCGCTCCATCACCGTGTACAAGCGGCGTGCGCCGATGTTCTCGACCTTCTCGTTGACCGAAAAAGCGATCTCTGCCAGGCGGCGGATGCCATCCGGCGCGAACACCAGCTGCACCTGCTCGGTGTTCAGCAGCGCCTGGTATTGCTTGGTCAGGCTGGCGTCGGTCTGCGTCAGGATGGCCTCGAAGTCGGAGACCGACAGCGATTCCAGCTCGACGCGAATCGGGAAGCGGCCTTGCAGCTCGGGGATCAGGTCGCTCGGCTTGGACAAGTGGAAGGCGCCCGAGGCAATGAACAGGATGTGATCGGTCTTGATCATGCCGTACTTGGTGTTCACCGTGGTGCCCTCGACCAGCGGCAGCAGGTCGCGCTGCACGCCCTGGCGCGACACTTCCGCACCGCCCACGTCGCTGCGGCTGGCGATCTTGTCGATCTCGTCGAGGAAAACGATGCCGTTCTGCTCGACGTTGGCGACAGCCTTGTGCTTGACCTCTTCGTCATTGAGCAGCTTGGCGGCTTCCTCGTCGATCAGCAGCTTGAAGGCTTCGTGCACCTTCATCTTGCGGCGTGCCTTCTTGCCCTGGCCCAGGCCGGCAAACATGGTGCGGATCTGCTCGGTCATGTCTTCCATGCCCGGGGGACCCATGATGTCCATGTTCGGCGAGCCGGCGGCAACCTCAAGCTCGATCTCCTTGTCGTCGAGCTGGCCTTCGCGCAGCTTCTTGCGGAAGACCTGGCGCGTATTGGAATCCTTTTCCTCGGGCTGATTGAAGCCGATATCGCGCGGCGGCGGCAGCAGCACGTCGAGCAGGCGGTCCTCGGCGGCTTCCTCGGCCTTGGCGCGCACCTTCTTCATTTCGGATTCGCGCGCCTGCTTGACCGCCATCTCCGCGAGGTCGCGCACGATGGTGTCCACGTCGCGGCCCACGTAGCCCACCTCGGTAAACTTGGTGGCCTCGATCTTGATGAACGGCGCATCGGCCAGCTTGGCCAGGCGGCGCGCGATCTCGGTCTTGCCGACGCCGGTCGGCCCGATCATCAGGATGTTCTTGGGCGTGATTTCCTGGCGCAGGGGTTCTTCCACCTGCTGGCGGCGCCAGCGATTGCGCAGCGCAACCGCTACCGCCTTCTTGGCCTTGTTCTGGCCGATGATGTGCTTGTCGAGTTCGGAAACAATTTCCGACGGGGTCATGGTATGCGACATGGTATCCGTTCAGAGGAAGACGACGGACCGGAGCGGTGCGGCATCCGGGCCCAGGCGGCCACGCAACAGGTCATTGCGCGGCCGGCCGACGCTCATTCCAGCGTCTCGATGACGAAATTGGTGTTGGTGTAGATGCAGAGCTCGCCGGCAATGCCCAGCGACTTCTCGACGATGTCCTTGGGCGAAAGCTCGGTGTTCTCCACCAGCGCCTTGGCGGCCGACTGGGCATAAGCGCCGCCCGAGCCGATCGCGGCCACGCCGCCTTCGGGGTCGAGCACATCGCCGTTGCCGGTGATCACCAGCGTGGTGTCGCGGTCGGCGGTGATCAGCATGGCCTCGAGCCGGCGCAGCGCGCGGTCCGAGCGCCAGTCCTTGGCGAGGTCGACGGCGGCGCGGGTCAGGTTGCCCTGGTACTTCTCCAGCTTGGCTTCGAAGCGGTCAAGCAGCGAGAAGGCATCGGCAGTGCTGCCGGCGAAGCCAACCAGTACCTTGCCGTTGTAGATGCGGCGGACCTTGCGTGCCGTGCCCTTCATCACAATATTGCCGAGTGTGACCTGGCCGTCACCGCCGACTGCAACCTGGTTGCCGCGCCGGACGCTGACGATGGTAGTGCCGTGATACTGTTCCATGATGGCTTCGCGAGAATGTGTCAGGGAGGTAGGTGGCGACGGCTGCGGTGAATTCAAGGGCCGGCGCAAGCGGCTCTGCGTGCGCATCCGTTGCCGCACCGAAGGCAACCAGAACAATATAGACGAGGCGGCGTTGGCTGCGCGCGGCCAACGCCGCTGGAAGACAAAAGGCCACGCATTGCGCGTGGCCTTTTCACCATCCGCGGGCGGGTGCCGGCGGACGAACCGGATCTTGCGTCTGGTCAGTCTGCGTAGACGCCGGCCTTCTTGATCACCGGGCTCCACTTGCCGATTTCCCCGGCCAGGAAGACCTTCAGCGATTCCGGCGTGGCGCGCTGCGCGGGCACGGCTTCGGCGCCCAGCTCAGCCATCTTGGCGCGGAAGTTGGGGTCCGTCACTGCTTTTTGCAGCGCTGCCGAGAGCTTGTCCACCACCGGCTTGGGCGTGCCCTTGGGCGCGTACATGGCGTGCCAGATCTTCACTTCGACGCCCGGCAGGCCTTGCTCGGCGGCCGTCGGGATGTCCTTGAAGGCTTCCACGCGGCGGCTCTGCATGGCGGCGTACGGCTTGAGCGCGCCCGCCTTGAGCTGGCCGGCGATATTGGTGGTCTGGTCGCACATCAGGTTGACCTGGCCGCCCAGGATATCGGTCAGCGCCGGCGCCGTGCCCTTGTAGGGCACCGTGGTCAGGTCGGTCTGGATCGCGCTCAGGAACAGCAGGCCGCACAGGTGCGAGGCCGAGCCGATGCCAGCGTTGGCCAGCGACAGCTTGCTGGCATTGGCTTTGATATAGGGCAGCAGTTCCTTGAAGCTGGCGGGCGGCAGGTTCTTGTTGCCAATCATCACCATCGGCACGTCGGCGATCTCGCCCACGGTTTCGAAGTCCTTGAGCGGATCGAAGCCGAGGTTGCGGTACAGCGCCGGCGCGGTGGACATGCCGATATGGTGGATCAGGATGGTGTAGCCATCACCCTTGGCCTGCGCAACCTTCTTGGCACCGATGGTGCCGCCAGCGCCGCCCAGATTCTCGATCACCATCGTGGTACCCAGGTGCTTGGACATGATCATGACCAGCTCGCGCGAGACCTTGTCGGTTGGGCCGCCCGCGGCAAAAGGCACCACCACCGATACCGGCTTGCTGCCGGGGAATTCCTCTGCTTGCGCGCCCGCATGCACTCCCATCACGCCGACCGTCAGCGCGGCAGCCACAAACTGTGCAACTCGTTTCATGCTATCTCCTGGATACCCTGCTATTCCCGTCCCGACACTGCCCCGGCCGGAGTGGCGCGCCCTGTCGGGCGCTGCCATTCCTGCGCTGCCGGCCCGATCCGGGCGGCAGCGCCGACCATGACGCGGGCACAGCGCATACGGCCGCGGCGGCTTGGGCCGCGCGACCGGAGCGCAATGCTATCAATGTCGAAAAGTGGCAAATATCCGGAATAACCCGCTAAGACATTTCTTCGCAAAGGTGCGCTAAATGTATCGAACTCGACGCAGCCTGCGGGAATCGGTGCGCAACGGGAGAACCACAGGAGACCAACGGAAGCTCAACAGAAGATCAACGGAAGAAGCCGAGCATTTCCTCCTGCAGCACCCCCGGCGCCTCCTCGGGGATGTAATGCCCGCAGGGCACCGCGCGGCCGCTGACCTCGCTCGCCACCTCTTGCCACAGCGCCAACGGCTCGAAACAACGCGCCACCACGCCATGCTCGCCCCACAGCACGCGCAGCGGGCAATCCAGCCGGCGGCCATCGGCGCGGTCCGCCCGGTCATGGTCCAGGTCGATGGTGGCTGCCGCGCGGTAGTCCTCGCACATGGCATGCACGTGGGCCGGATCGCGCATGGCGGCGGTGTAGGCGGCCATCGCCTCGGGCGCGAACGGGCTCAGCCCGGCGTGGCGCAGGCCCATCAGCTTGTTGAGATAGAACTCGGGCTCCGCGTTGATCAGCGTTTCCGGGAATGGCGCCGGCTGGATCAGGAAGAACCAGTGCCAGTAGGCGGCGGCAAATGCCATGCTGGTGCGTTCGTACATGGCCAGCGTGGGAGCAATGTCCAGCAGCATGGCGCGCGTGACCCGGCCGGGATGGTCCGCGATCAGCCTATGCGCCACGCGCGCGCCGCGGTCGTGGGCGCATAGCGCAAAGTGGTCGAAACCCAGCTGCGCCATCACCGCCACCTGGTCCTGCGCCATCGCGCGCTTGCTGTAGGTTTCAAAGCCGGCCTTGCCCGGCGGCGCGCTGCTGCTCCCATAGCCGCGCAGGTCGGTGGCGATCACGGTGAAGTGGTCGGCCAGCGCGGGTGCCGCCTTGTGCCAGATCAGGTGGCTCTGGGGATGGCCATGCAGCAGCAACAGCGGCGGCCCGGAGCCGCCGCGCACGCCGGCGATCTCCAGGTCGCCGATGTGCAGGCGAAAGGGCTCGAAATTGGGGAACAGCAGGGCGCTGGCGTCGTTCTGCATGTAGTGTCTCCTCGGGTCTCGGGGGCCTGCTGGCGATGATAGACGCAAACCGCTGGCGCGACGGCGCGCGGGCCGAGGACGGCCGCCAGGGTGCCGAGTTGACGCAACTGAATTGCATCACCCGGGGCGCTATGGTTAAATCGGTCCATGAGCAGCAGCCCCTCCCCCACCCAGGCCATGCCTGGATCCGCCATGCCCCCCGCGCCGGCCACCCTGGACGCAGCCCACGAACGCCTGCGCGAGCTGGGTGCGCGTGTGACCCAACCGCGCCTTGGCATCCTGGCCTGCCTGATGGAAAGCCACGAGCCGCTGACCCACCAGGCCGTGATCGACCGCATGCCGGCCGATGGCGAAGCGATCGACCGCGTGACCGTGTACCGCGTGCTCGACTGGCTGGTCGAGCAAGGGCTGGCCCAGAAACGGGCCGGCCACGACCGGGTCTTCCGCTTCAGCCTGGTCGAGCATGAGGCCGCGCGCGCGCAGGTGCACCGGCAGCACAGCCACTTCCATTGCAACCGCTGCGACCGCACCTTCTGCCTGGACGGCGTCAGCGCGCCGGCGCAAGCCGCGCCCAAGGTGCCGAGCGGCTTTGCCGTGGAGCATGTGGAGCTGACCGTGAACGGCGTTTGCGCCGAATGCGGCGCACGCACCCCTGGCAAGCATGGCTGAGCGGCGTCACCGCCCGCTCGCTAGATAAACGAACAAGTTACCCAAACCCGACTTACCCCGCGCACGACAGGCCAAAGCGGCATCCCTTCCCGGAGAAAACAATGTCCAAACTGATCCCGGTCACGATCCTGACCGGCTTCCTCGGCAGCGGCAAGACCACCCTGCTCAAGCGCATCCTGAGCGAGCAGCACGGCATGAAGATCGCCGTGATCGAAAACGAGTTCGGCGAAGAGAACATCGACAACGAGATCCTGGTGCAGGATGGCCGCGAGCAGATCGTGCAGATGAGCAACGGCTGCATCTGCTGCACCATCCGCGGCGACCTGGTGGCGGCGCTGTCCCAGCTGATGACCCGCCGCGACGCCGGCGAGATCGATTTCGACCGCGTCGTGATCGAAACCACGGGCGTGGCCAATCCGGGCCCGGTGGCCCAGACCTTCTTCATGGACGACGAGATCGCCCAGCGCTACCTGCTGGACGCCGTGATCACCCTGGTGGACGCCAAGCACGCCAACCAGCAGCTCGACAAGCAGGAAGAAGCGCAGCGCCAGGTGGGCTTTGCCGACGCCATCTTCGTCACCAAGGCCGACCTGGTGCCGGAAGGCGAGATCGCCGACCTGCGCCACCGCCTGCTGCACATGAACCCGCGCGCGCCCGTGCGCACGGCGCATTTCGGCGAAGCGCCGATCGACACAATCTTTGACCTTCGGGGCTTCAACCTGAACGAAAAGCTGGAAATCGACCCGGATTTCCTGCGTGCCGAGGCCGAAGAGCATGATCACGACCATGCGCACGAGCACACTCACGGCGACCACTGCGCCGATGACTGCGGCCACGATCATCATGACCAGCACGGTCACGGCCATGATCACAAGCACGACCACCACCATCACCACCACCACACCGACCGCATCGGCTCGTTCGTCTTCCGTAGCGAAAAACCCTTCAATTACGCCAAGCTGGAGGAATTCCTGTCTGGCATCCTGTCGGTCTACGGAGAAAACCTGCTGCGCTACAAAGGCGTACTCTATATGGACGCGGTGGACCGGAAAGTGGTCTTCCAGGGCGTGCATCAGCTGATGGGCAGCGATATTGGCGCAAAATGGGGCGATGAAACCCCCGGCACCAAGATGGTCTTCATTGGCGTGGACCTGCCCAAGGACGCCATCCTGAAGGGCCTGGCCACCTGCCTGGCCTAAAGCCGGCAGGCAGCGCCGCCCGCCCTGCCGCCCCCCCTCGTCGGAGGGGGGCCGGGATATCAGGGAAAACTCCCCGCTTTTCTCCCATATCTCCAAAATTTTTGTTCAAGTACAATAGGCTGGATTTAGTGCGGGTAACGTAGCCTTTTGTCTTTTGTCTTTTGGCCATTTGGTCATTTGGTCATTTGGCGATGGTGCCCGCAATGCAGGGCGGCGGTCGTCGTCAGCATGAGGCGGGCTGCCGGCAGGTGCGGTCGCAGTGCTTTATGCGGAGACCGCCCTCCGCTTGGGGCACCCGTCACGCGCCGTCATCGATCGACGCGAGAGAGAGGTGTCCCATGGTAGCCGCAACGAAAACGAAACAAAGCCGCAGCAAAAGCAGCAACGCTGCGGCCGAGACGCTGAAGGCGCAGTCCATGGAGGCTGCGCCTGCTCCCCGCGGCAGTACGGCGCACGCCGGTGCGGGCGAGGCCAAGGGAGGCACGCACAGCAGCCAGTCTGCAGCCAGCCAGAGCGAAACCTCCGCGCCGCGCAAGCGGCCGGACACTGCACCCGAGCGGACCAAGACGCCGCCGGTCGCACCAACAAGAGAATCAGCAGCAACCATGAGCAGCAATAAACTTCTGACTGAAGCTGAAATCCTGAAGATGGGCGACAAGGATTACATGAACGAAGCGCAGCTTGGCTTCTTCAAACATCGCCTTGAGCAGCTGCGCGACGATATCCTGAAAAACGCCGACCAGACCACCGAGCACCTGCGCGAAACGGTCATCGTGCCGGATCCGGCGGACCGCGCCACCATCGAGGAAGAGCACGCGCTGGAACTGCGCACGCGCGACCGCGAGCGCAAGCTGCTCAAGAAGGTCGAGCAATCGCTGGCCCGCATCGAGTCCGGCGACTACGGCTGGTGCGAGGAAACCGGCGAGCCGATCGGCGTGCCGCGCCTGCTGGCCCGGCCCACCGCCACGCTGTCGCTGGAAGCCCAGCAACGCCGCGAACTGCGCCAGAAGCTGTTCGGCGACTGATTCCGCGACTGCCCGGGGCTTGTCGCCCCGCGCGCCAGACGGCCCGGTTCTCCGGGCCGTTTTGTTTGAGCGGCACGACACCGGCAGGCATCGCCTGCCATTCATCATTCGCCTTTGTGGTGTCACAGGCACGGGCCTATCATTAGGAACGGCGGGATTCGTGCGGCCATCGCGCGCCCCGAATTGCCTGCTTTCCCCCTTGCTTTCTGATACAGTCGCAACTTTGTTGCAATAACACGCGCCCCAACCCCGGCGCGACTCGATGCCATGGCCGATCGCCTGCCCGTCACCGTGCTGTCCGGATTCCTCGGTGCCGGCAAGACAACCCTGCTCAATCATGTCCTGGCCAACCGCGAAGGCAAGCGGGTGGCCGTGATCGTCAACGACCTGGCCGACGTCAACATCGACGCCCGCCTGCTTGGCGATGGCATGCTGGCGCAGGCTGGCGAGCGCCTGATCGAGCTGACCAATGGCTGCATCTGCTGCACGCTGCGCGAGGATCTGCTGACCGAGATCGGCAAGCTGGCGCGCGAGGGCCGCTTCGATTACCTGCTGGTCGAGTCGACCGGGGTCGCCGAGCCGCTGCCCATCGCGGAGACCTTTACCTTCGAGGATGAGCAAGGCGTGGCGCTGGACACCGTCGCCCGCCTGGATACCATGGTGACGGTCGTCGATGCCGCGCACTTCCTGCAAGACTTCAACGAAGCCGACTTCCTCCAGGACCGTGGCCAGGCGCGCGACGAGGACGACGACCGCACGGTGGTCGACCTGCTGATCGAGCAGGTCGAGTTCTGCGACGTGATCGTGCTCAACAAGCTCGACCTCGTCAGCGAGGCCGAGTGTGAGCGCCTCGCCGGCATCCTGCATTCGCTCAACCCGCGCGCGGCCATCGTGCCGGCCAGCTTTGGCAAGGTACCGCTGGACAGCATCCTCGACACCGGCCGCTTCGACTTCGACGCCGCCGCCGCCGCCCCGGGCTGGCTGGCGGAACTGCGCGGCGAACACGTGCCGGAGAGCGAGGCCTACGGCATCGGCAGCTTCGTCTACCGCCGCCGCCGCCCCTTCCATCCGCAGCGCTTCGCCGAGCTGATCCACACCGAGTGGCTGCGCGAGCATGGCAATGTGCTGCGCTCCAAGGGCTTCTTCTGGCTGGCCACGCGCATGCACGCAGCCGGCACCTGGGGCCAGGCAGGCGGCGTGTGCCGCCACGGCGGCGCCGGCGCCTGGTGGGCCGCGCTGGATTCGTCCGAATGGCCGGAAGACGAAGCAGGCCGCGCCGAGCTCGAAGCCGATATGACGGTGGATGGCAAACCCGCGCCATTTGGCGACCGGCGCCAGGAACTGGTGCTGATCGGCCAGGACCTTGACCGCCCCACGCTCGAAGCGCTGCTGGACGCCTGCCTGCTGACCGACGCGGAAATGGCTGCTGGCCCGGATGCCTGGGCGCAGTACGCCGACCCGTTCCCGAGCTGGGACGACGGCCTGGACGATGACGGCCACGAGCATGGCGACGACTGCGGTTGCGATGACCCTGGCCACGATCACGGCGGCCATGGCCACTGAGGCCGTTCGGCCCTGGCAGCGCCTAGAGCGCCGGCGCGAGCGCGGCCTCGGCCTGTGGCCGGCGCTCTGGCTGGCGCTGTGCCTGCTGCTGGCCCAGCATGCCGGACTGACACACCGTATTCATCACGGTGGGCTGTTCAGCCCGACGCTACAGGCCGCCGCCGGCAATGGCGAGGCTGCCCTGCCTGTTACCGGCGCCAACGACAACGAGATCCAGGTCACCGATAGCGCCCAGGCAGATCCCGATCTGCCGCTCTCGCTCAAGCTGGCGGGGCACTTCTGCGTCTTGTTCGACGGCGCCACCGTGGCCGCCAGCCATTGCGGCACGCCGGCCATGCCGGCGCTCACGCACCTGCAGTCGCCGGTGCCGTTCAGCGTGGGCTGGCGCCGGCCCGACCTGCAACATCCCCAGCCTTTCCGCTCGCGCGCCCCTCCGGCCGTTCACGCTCTCGCCTGAAACCCGGGCCGCGGTTGCCAAGCCGCCGCCCGCCGCCTGTCGCATCGCGCCGCGCTCCTGAATCTTGCTGCCCGCCGCCGTCCCGCGCATTTAGCGCCGGACGGCGCGCGGCCGGCATCCGGACGCTGGCGTCACGCGCTCGAAAGCACCCAAGAACAATGCGAGCCATGTCTTTCCGCCTCCAACAAACCCATATCCTGCGGCGCACGCCGCTCGCCGCCGTGGCGGCCCTGATCGCCTCCGCCTCCGTTTCCACAGGCGTGTTCGCGCAAAGCGCCCCGGCTGCATCGACGGCTGCGGCAGCAGCCGCGCCGGCAGCACCCTCCGCCCCGACCACGCTGCGCGAGGTGGTCATCACAGCCAACCCGCTGGGCAGCGAGCTCACCGACCTGGTGGCGCCAGTCTCCACCCTCAGCGGCGATGCCCTTGCCGTGCGCCAGGGCAGCACGCTGGGCGACACCCTGGACAAGCTGCCGGGTGTGTCCTCCAGCTACTTCGGCCCGAACGCCAGCCGCCCGATCATCCGAGGCCTGGACGGCGACCGCATCAAGGTGCTGCAGAACGGCGGCACCACGGTCGACGCCTCCACCCTGTCCAACGACCACGCCGTGCCAATTGATCCGCTGGTGGCAGAGCGCATTGAAGTGGTGCGCGGCCCCGCCGCGCTGATGTACGGTGGCAACGCCATCGGCGGCGTGGTCAACGTGATCGACAACCGCATCCCGAAGGAGCCAATCCAGGGCATCGGCGGCGCGGTGGACGCCAGCGCCACCGCCGGCGGCGACAGCGCGCGCAACGCCAGCGGCCTGCTCGAGGCCGGCAATGGCCAGATCGCCATCCATGCCGACGCCTTCGCCCGCAAGACCAGCAACCTGCGCATCCCCGGCTACGCGCGCAGCGCCAGCGTGCGCAACAGCCAGCCGCTGCCGGAGGGCGAAAGCGAGGCCTACGGCCGCCTGCCCAACAGCAACGCGCAGCAGTCGGGCGGCTCGCTGGGCGGCGCCTACACCTGGGCTGACGGCTTCGTCGGCGCCAACTACAGCGAGTACCACAGCGAATACGGTACCCCCGCCGAAGACACCGTGCGGCTGCAGATGCGCCAGCAACGCTTCGCGCTCGAAGGCGAGGCGCGCAACCTGGCCGGCAACACCGGCGGCTTCATCGAGTCGGTCAAAGGCAAGTTCAGCTACACCGACTACGAGCACAAGGAAATCGACGCGGGGCAGACCGGCACCATCTTCAAGAACAACGGCTGGGACGCACGCTTCGAGGCCAAGCACGCGCGCATCGGCAACATGACTGGCGTGATCGGCACCCAGTTCGGCTCGACCCGCTTCTCGGCGCTTGGCGAGGAGGCCTTCGTGCCGAGCACCGACACCGACAACGCCGCGCTGTTCATCTTCGAGGAAATGCCGCTGACCGCCAGCGGCGACCTCAAGCTCAACCTGGGCGGCCGCATGGACCACACCAGCGTGAAGGCGCAGGCCAACGGCAACGACCGCTTCTCCGACGCCAGCCGCAGCTTCAACGCCGGCAGCGCCTCGGCCGGCCTGCTCTACAAGCTGGCGCCGGCCTGGTCGCTGACCACCAACCTGGCCTACACGGAGCGCGCCCCAACCTTCTACGAGCTGTACGCCAATGGCCCCCACGTGGCCACCGGCTCGTGGGAGCAGGGCGACCCCAACGCCGCCAAGGAACGCGCCACCTCGCTGGACCTGGGCGTGCGCTTCAAGTCAGGCCCGCACAGCGCCGGCCTGTCGGGCTACTACAGCCGCTTCGCGAACTACCTGGCGCTCACCAACACCGGGAGCGCGCGCGACGCGGAAGGCGATTTCGTCGCGCCCGGCGGCGCCGGCGCATTGCCCGTGATGCAATACATGGGCGTGCCCGCCACGCTGTACGGCTTCGAGGCCGAAGGCAAGGCGCGCGTCGCGCAGAAGCTGCTGACCGGCAGCGACACGCTGGACCTGGAGGCCCGCGCGGACTACGTGCACGGCGAGAACCGCAACACCGGCCAGCCGCTGCCGCGCCTGTCCCCGCTGCGCCTGGGCGGCGCGGTGGTATACGGCGCCGGCCCGTGGGGCGCGCGCGCGGACGTGACCTACGCCGCCCGCCAGACGCGCGTGCCGTCCAACGACACGCCCACCGATGCGTACACCTTGCTGGGCGTGTCCATCACGTACAAGTTCAAGATGGCGGGCACCCAGACGCTGGTCTACCTGCGCGGCGACAACCTGACCAACCAGGACGCCCGCAGCGCCACCTCGATCCTGCGCGACATTGCGCCGCTGGCAGGGCGCAGCGTCAAGCTGGGCGTGCGCACAACGTTCTAAGCAGCACCGCGGCGGCGGGTCTTGCCCGCCCCGCGTGGTAACAATCTGGTATCGGTGCCGGCATGATGGCGCACGGGGGATAGAATCCGCATGGTGCGCGCGCGGCACACGGCCGCGCGCTCCTGGATCTTCCCGAGCCCGCCCATGTCCGGTACCGAACCCGCAAACGCTTCAGCGGCTGCAGCCGCCGCTGCCCCCGCCTTCACCCGCCCGCGCTGGCTGCGCGACCTGCTGCGCTTCCTGCCGCTCAAGAGCCAATTCGTGCTGTCGGGCAGCGTACGCGACCTGCAGGCCTGCGAGGTGGCGCCCGGCGTCATCGCGCCGCAGTCCTTCGCGTTAGCCATGCATGGCGCCCTGCGCGAAGCGGGCTACGCCCATGTTTTTCTCTACGACCCGATAGCAGGCTTCCAGGCGCTGTGCGCGCCCGGCGAAGACAGCAAACCGGCCGAGGCCATCCTGCAGCAATTCGGCCTGACCGTGAGCGAAGGCCGCGCCAATGCCGGCATCGACCTGCTCGGCGCCACGCTGGAGCGCTTCGCCGCGCACCCCGGCGAGCCGCTGGCGCTGATTGTGGATTTCGCTTCGCGGCTGCTCACGCGCGCAGACAACCCCAGCCCCGCCGAACACCAGTTGTTCACCCGCGCGCTGGTGCTGTCGCACCAGGTCCGCTCGCGCCCGGCCGGCACGGCGCGCAAGCCCTTCTTCAACAGCATCCTGTGGGTGGTCGACAAGGAAGGCGACCTCCCCGACTGGCTGCTGGTGGGCAACCCGCGCCTGCGCCATATCCCAGTGGCCAAGCCCGATCACCACGCCCGCCGCGCGCTGGCACCGGCGCTGCTGCGCGGCCTGGCGGGCGCGCAGGACGCCGATGCGCAGGCCATCCAGCAGGCGCAGCAGGCTTTCGTCGATGACACCGAGGGCATGCTGCTGCTCGATCTGAACGCCATCGCGCAACTGGCGCGCGTAGAAGGCGTGCCGCTGGCCCAGGTGACCGACGCGGTGCGCCGCTACAAGGTGGGCGTCACCGAGGACCCCTGGCTGAAGATCGATCGCAACCGCATCCGCGGCGCGAGCGAATTCATTAGCCGCCGGGTCAAGGGCCAGGGCCACGCGGCCACGCACATGCTCGATATCGTCAAGCGCGCCATGACCGGCGTGGGCGGCGGGCGGCGCGGCGGACGGCCGCGCGGCGTGGCCTTCCTGGCCGGGCCCACCGGCGTGGGCAAGACCGAGCTGGCCAAGACCATCACCAGCCTGCTGTTCGGCGACGAGAGCGCCTACATCCGCTTCGACATGTCCGAGTTCAGCGCCGAGCACGCCGACCAGCGCCTGATCGGCGCGCCGCCCGGCTACGTCGGCTATGACGTGGGCGGCGAGCTGACCAACGCGATCCGCGAAAAGCCCTTTGCGGTGGTGCTGTTCGACGAGATCGAGAAGGCCCATCCGCGCATCCTCGACAAGTTCCTGCAGATCCTGGACGACGGCGTGCTGACCTCGGGGCGCGGCGACCGCGTGTATTTCTCCGAGGCGCTGATCGTGTTCACCTCCAACCTGGGCATCTACCGCACCGGCGCAGATGGCCAGCGGGTGGCCAACGTCAACCCGGCCGAGCCCTTCGAGGCGGTACAGGCCAAGGTGCGCAGCGAGATCGAGCGCTACTTCAAGCTGGAGCTGAATCGCCCGGAGATCCTCAACCGCATCGGCGAGAACGTGATCGTGTTCGATTTCATCCGCGCCGATATCGCCGCGCAGATCTTCACGCAGATGGTGGACAACGTGCTGGCCGACCTGGCGCGCCAGGACCTGCACCTGAGGCTGGCCGCCGGTGCATTGCAAGCGCTGCGCGAGCGCTGCCTGGCCGATCTCACCAACGGCGGGCGCGGCATCCGCAACCAGGTCGAAGCCCACCTGCTAAACCCGCTGGCGCGCGCGCTGTTCGACCAGGACGCGCAGCCGGGCGAGCGCTTCGAGATCGCCGGCCTGACAACCGGCGCCTTCACGCAGCTCAGCCTGCAACGCCTGTGAGCGGCGCCGAGGCAGCGCTGGATTTGTCGCGCTTGCATTTCCCCGTCACGACGCTCGGCCCAGGGCAGCGCGTCGGCATCTGGCTGCAAGGCTGCTCGATCCGCTGCCCCGGCTGCATCTCGGCAGACACCTGGCAGGCCGGTAGCGGGCGCAGCGTGAGCGTGACAACGTTGATGGCGACGCTGGCACCCTGGCTGGCACAGGCCGAGGGCGTCACCATCTCGGGCGGCGAGCCGTTCGAGCAGCCGGAGGGCCTGATGGCGCTGCTGCATGCGCTGCGCGCGGCCTGCCCGCTCGACATCCTGGTCTACAGCGGCCATCCCATCGAGGCGCTGGCACCCGTGCTGGCGCGCGCCGACGGCCTGATCGACGCGCTGATATCCGACCCGTTCGCGCTGCGCGCGCCGCAGACGCTGGCGCTGCGCGGCAGCGACAACCAGCGCCTGCACCTGCTCACCCCGCTTGGCCGCGCGCGCTTCGGCGCCTTCGAGCGCCCGCTGGCCGCACACGATCGCGCGCTCGACCTGATGTTCGACGACGACGGTACCGTGTGGCTGGCCGGCATCCCCCGGCGCGGCGACCTCGGGCGGCTGCGCGCGCTGCTGCAGGCCCAGGGCCACACCATCACCATCACCGAGGACCGCGCCGCCAGGCGGCCCGAACCCAACGGATACTCCCAGCCATGATGCGTTTTTGCCCCAACTGCCAGACCGAACGTTCACTGGCGGAGATCTTCTGTGAAGGCTTGTTCGGCCACGCGCCCTGCGGCTGGGACCTGTCTGGCGAAGCGATCCATGCGCCGGGCTGGCGCCCCGCGGCAACGGCAACCACCGCTACGCCTGCCGCCGCGCAGCAGGCGTCCGGCGTGGTGCCAGGCCACTGCCTCAATGGCCACCCGATGGCCGCCGACGACCTGATCTGCCTGCAATGCGGAGCCGATCCGGCAGGCGATGTGCTGAACGCCAACGCCGAAGCCAACGCCGAAGCCAACGTCATCGCCGGCTGGCGCCTGCTGCACCGCATCGCCAGCACCGACGGCGTGCGCGAGCGATATGCCGCGCAGCAGGTCGATACGCAACGCCACGCCGTGCTGACGCTCTACCGCGCCGGCGCCGAGCCCGACCCGGCCGTCTACGCGCTGCTGCAACGCCTGCCGCGCGCTCACGTGCCAGAGATCCTTGCCACCGGGCGCTGGCAGGAGCGTGCCTATGAAGTGGCCGAGGAACTCAGCGGCGGCACGCTGGCCGACCTTGGCATCGTCGCCGGCGACCTCGAGCGGATTCGCCATATCGTGCGCGAGCTTGGCGAGGCGCTGCATGTGTTCTCGGAAGCCGGGCTGCGCCACCGCGACCTGCGCCCCGGCACGCTGCTGGTGCGCCAGCGCGAGCCGCTCGACCTGGTGGTCAGCGGCTTCGGCTCGGCGCGGCTGTCGGACTTCGACCTCGACATCGTCTCGCCGCTGGAGACCTCGCGCTATATGGCGCCCGAAGCCATCGCCGGCGGCGTCGCGGCCGCCTCCGACTGGTGGAGCCTGGGCATGATCCTGCTGGAGCAGGTCACCGGCGGCGCCTGCTTCGCGGACATCCATCCGCAGGCCTTCCTGATCCACGTGCTGGCCAACGGTGTGGCGCTGCCCGATGACCTCGATCCCGAATTGCGCCTGCTGCTGCGCGGCCTGCTGGCGCGAGACCGCAATCAGCGCTGGCAATGGCCGCAGGTGCAGGCATGGCTGCATGGCGAGGCAGTCGATACCCCCGCCGACAGCAGCGAGCAGGCCACCGAGCACGACAGCAGCGCCGCCAGCGCCATCGAACTGGGCGGCCGGCGCTACCGCAGCCCGGCGCAGCTTGCACTCGCCGCCGCGGAAGCCGGCAACTGGGACCAGGCCGGCGACCACCTGCGGCGCGGCGTCATCGTGACCTGGGCGCAGGATGCCGCGCTGCCCGCGCAGCGCCTGTCCGGCCTGCGCGAAGTGGCGCGCAACGAGGGCCTGGAAGACGATTTCCGCCTGATGCTCGCCCTCAAGCTGCTCAACCCGGAAATGCCGCTGATCCTGCGCGGCGACATTGTCACGCCGGGCTGGCTGCTGCAGCATCCACAGCAGGGCTACGCGCTGCTCGCAGGCCTGGCGCCCGACCTGCTGTCCCGCTTCGACAACGAGCACTGGCTGGTCCGCCTCAAGATCCGCGCGGCCCAGGTGCGCCAGCGCGCGCGCAGCCTGGAGATCGAGCTTGACGAGGACAGCCTGCGCATCCACTTGTTGTCGAGCTCGCGCGCGCGTCTCGCCGCGCTGTGGGAGGCGCGCCGGCGACTGCTACCGGACAGCAGCCATGCCGGCGTGCTGTCGCTGGCCGAGCGCCGGCTGATTGGCGAGGAAGACCTGATCGTGCTGCTGTCCGCCGCGCCCGGCCAGTTCCGCTCGATCGATGCGATCGTCGAGCAAGCCGCGGCGCTGGCCCGGCGCGAGGACGTGCTCGCGTTCAGCGACAACACCGCGCGCGCCTGGCTCGAACAGGGCCGGCAGGTGATCTGGCAGGCGGTGGACGCGCGCCTGGAAGGCTTCGCGCGCAGCAGCGTGGCCGCGGTCGATGGCTGGGCCGCGCAGTTCCGCCTGGAGCGGCGGCTGCCGCTGGCGCAGGCGCTGGTGCTGCTGGCGGTGCCGCCAGAGCAATGGCTCGCGCCGCAAAAGCAGCAATACGTGGCCGACATCCTCGACTTCTTCCAGAAGAAGGTGGCCACCGCCGTGCTGCGCGGGCCGCTGGTGCGCATGAGCAT
Source organism: Cupriavidus sp. GW821-FHT02F09 (assembly GCF_059421605.1). Taxonomy (NCBI): domain Bacteria; kingdom Pseudomonadati; phylum Pseudomonadota; class Betaproteobacteria; order Burkholderiales; family Burkholderiaceae; genus Cupriavidus; species Cupriavidus sp. GW821-FHT02F09. The sequence continues at coordinate 35,731 of NZ_JBWKVH010000019.1, read as the reverse complement.
CGGCAAGACTACCGCGCGCATCGACCTGCGCGAGCTCGACAGCGCGCGCCGTCCCGCCGGCGCGTTGCTCGACCACTTGCTCCAGCGCAATGCGCAGCCGATCTCGCTGGACCCCGCCCTCTTCGGCGAGCGCCCCGAGCTGGAGCTGCGCCTGCAGAGCCTGTACCGGCACAGCACGCTCTACCGTCGCGATACCGGCATCGACGGCCTCTACCTCGGCTTTCCGTTCCTACTCACGCGCGACGCGCGCGGCAACACCAAGACCCGCATCGCGCCAGTGCTGTTGTGGCCGGTCAAGCTGTTGCTGGAAGTCGGCAGCCGGGGCCAGGCAGCGCTGGCCTTCGACGGCGAGCGCGAAGAGGTGCGCCTGAACCCGGCGCTGGAAGCGCTGCTGGGCATGGAGGCCAGCCGCCGCTGGCGCGACGCCGCCGACGAGCTGCTGGGGCGCTCCGCGCTCAAGGCCGGCGAGGTGATGGACGCCTTCGGCACGCTGGCCAGCGCGAGCGAGCGTGTGCTGGGGCGCCTGCCCGGACTCGACACGCAGGTGCAGCCTTATCAGGACGCCCTGTCGTGCGCGGCAGTGCTGTTCCATGTCACCTTCATGGGCCAGGCGGTCGGCGAGGACCTGCGGCAGCTCAAGACCCTGCCTGGCGGCGGCACGGGGCTGGAGACCGCGTTGCGGCTGGGCGCGGGCCATGCTGCCGCGCCGGATGCCGACGCTGCAACCGAAGCGGCCGACGCCACCGACGCCACGCAGCCGCCAGAGCGCGAGCGCTACTTCACCGTGGCGAGCGATCCCTCGCAGGAAGCGGCAGTGTTGCAGGCGCGGCAGGCGCCGGGCCTGCTGGTCGAAGGCCCGCCCGGAACCGGCAAGAGCCAGACCATCGTCAATATGGTGGCCGATGCGCTCGGCCGCCAGCGCAGCCTGCTGATCGTGTGCCAGAAGCAGGCCGCGCTCGACGTGGTGCGAAAGCGGCTGGTTGCCGAAGGACTGGAGCAGCGCATCGTCATGTTGAGCGACGTGAACCGCGACCGCGAGCCGGTGATCCGTGGCGTGCGCGAGCAGCTCGAGGCGCTGTTGAAGACGCCTGACGCCGGTCCGCCCGCATGGCGCGCGCAACGCGAGCGCGTCGCCGCGCGCATCGAAGCGCTGGAGGGAGAACTGGACCGCCACCAGCAAGCACTGCACCAGGTCGATGCGCGCATTGGCCTGAGCTACCGCGCCTTGCTGGGCGAACTGGTGGCGCTGGAACAAGGCGGGCCACCGCTGGACGTGCCGGCGCTGCGCGCCAGGCTGGAGCCGCTCGACACCGCCAGCCTTGCAGCGCTGGAAGAAGCCTGCGCACCGCTGGCCCGGCACTGGCTGCCCGCGCGTTTCGAAGGCAGCCCGCTGGCGCGCCTGCGCCCCTTCGCCACCGACAGCGCCACGCTCGCCGATTTCAGCGAGAACTTCGAGCGCCTGGTGCAAACTGAACAAGCGCGCGCCGATGTGCTCGCGCACCGTCCCGCGGCATTCGAAGTCGAAGATCCCGGCCCGCATCGCGCATGGCTCGCCAGCCACGGCGACGCGTTGCTCGCGCTCGACGACGGGCGCCGCGCCGACCTGGCACGCTGGCTGCCACTGTTCCGTGCGCTGGGCGCAGCGCCGGCCAGCACGGCCTCTTGCGCGACCACTCGCGGCGCCGCACTGCTGGCGCAGCTCGCGCAGGTGCAACAGCAGCTCGCCGACTGCCCGCAGGACGCGCATGATGCCGTGCTGTCGCCCGCGCTGGCCGCACTCGACGCAGGCGAACTCGCCGCAGCGGTCGCACGCGCCGAGCAACTGGCGACGCCCGCCGGCCTGCTTGGCCGCCTTAGCCCGGCGCGCTGGCTGCGCCAGCGCAAGCAACTGGCCTTGCTGCAACGCTGCAGCGGCAATGCCGCGGCCGGGACGGATTCCAGCCGGCTGACGGCGCTGGCCATGGCAGCGCGGCTGGAACAGCAATGGCGCGCGCCACGCCAGGCCCTGCGCGACATCCTGCAACACCTCTCGCTACCCGCGCCCGCCACCGACGCCGGCCCGGCACTCCCTGCGCTATGCGCCGACGCGCAGGCCCGCCTGCACGATGCAGCGGCAATGTGCGATCGCCTCGCGCAAGCCCCTCGCGCCGAGCAGGTCGAAGCCGCGCTCGCCAGCGGACGGCGCGAGACGGTGGTCGCCTTGCTGGCCGGATTCGACGCGGCTTTCGCGCGCTGCGAAGCACGCCGCCTCAGCCACGCCGCGCTGCAACGCCTGGCCGGCTGGTGCGAGCCGGATTGGATTGCCGCCTGTGATGAAGCCATTGGCGGCAACAAGAACAGCGCGCCTTTGACGGCGCCGCTTGCGGCGGCATTGCCCACGCTGCCGGCCTATCAGCGGTTCCGCAGCCGCGCCAGCCAGCTCGGCCCTGACGCGCTGGCCGTGTTCGCCACGCTGCGCGACAAGCAGCAAGCGCTCGAAGCGATACCGGCCGACACGCTCGAGGCCGAGGTGCGGCGCCTGCTCAACCGGGAGGCGCGCCTCGCCTGGAAGCGGCAACTTGAGCTGCATCACCCGGCGCTGCAACTCGAACGCGGCGAAACCGAGGCGCGCGTGAGCGCGCTGGCCGCCGCCGACGTCGAGATGCGGCGGCTCAACCGCGCACTGCTGGTTCATGGCATCGAGCGCAGCCGCGTGCGCCCGCTCAAGGAATGGGAGGACATCACCCGCCTCACCGGACGGCGCGCGCGCAGGCTACGGGAGTTCATCGAGCTGGGTGCGCCGCTGGGGCTCATGGCGCTGCGCCCGGTGTGGCTGATGAACCCCGACGTGGCTAGCCGCGTGCTGCCGCTCAAGGCAGGGCTCTTCGACACCGTGATCTACGACGAAGCCTCGCAGATGCCCATCGAGTACGCGTTGCCGACCCTGTTCCGCGGCCGCGTCGCGGTGGTCAGCGGCGATGAGAAGCAGATGCCGCCGACCAGCTTCTTCTCCAGCCGCATCGAGAGCGACGAGGCCGAGCTGTTCGACGGCGAGGCCCCTGACGAAAACGCCGACGAGGCCGTGCAGGACGCCTTTGACGAGGAGTGGAACCGGCGCGAGATCAAGGATTGCCCCGACCTGCTGCAACTGGCCCGCACCACCTTGCCCAGCGCCACGCTGCAGATCCACTACCGCTCGGCCTACCGAGAACTCATCGGCTTTTCCAACGCTGCGTTCTATGGCAGCCGGCTCAGCGTGCCGGTGCGCCATCCGCGCACGCGCATCCTGCAGGACAAGCCCGTGGAGCTGATCCGCGTGGACGGCCTCTACCAGAACCAGACCAACCCCGCTGAAGCCGAGAAGGTGGCAGACCTGCTCGCCACGCTATGGCAGGCGCCGTTCGCCGAGCGGCCCTCGGTGGGCGTGGTCACCTTCAACCGCAAGCAGGCCGACCTGATCGAAGAAGTGCTGGAGGCACGCGCCTCGCGCGACGGCGATTTCCGCGCCGCCTACCGCGAGGAACGCGAACGCAGCGAAGGCGGCGAGGACATGGCGGTATTCGTCAAGAACGTGGAAAACGTGCAGGGCGACGAGCGCGACATCATCGTGTTCTCCACCACCTTTGGCCGCAATGGCCAGGGGAGCTTTCGCCGCAACTTCGGCGTGCTCGGCCAGAAGGGCGGCGAGCGCCGCCTGAATGTAGCCGTCACGCGGGCACGCCGCAAGGTGGTAATGGTGACCTCGATGCCCATCTCCGATATTTCCGACATGCTGTCCACGCGCCGCGCGCCGGCCATCCCGCGAGACTTCCTGCAAAGCTATCTTGAGTATGCCCGCACGCTGTCCGCCGGTGAATTCCCCGCCTGCGAAGGCCTGCTCGGCAGGCTCCAAGGCGAACGGGCGGAAAGCGCGCGCAGCGCCGGCAGCGAAGTCGACGATGCACCCCAGGACGGTTTCAAGGCCGCGGTAGCCAGCTATGTCCGCAGCCTCGGATGGGAGCTCGCGCCGGCCAGCGAAGGCGACGCCTTCGGGCTGGACTATGCCATCGAGGACCCGCGCACCGGCCTGTATGCGCTGGGCATCGAATGCGATGCGCCGCGCCACGCGCTGCTGGCCCGCGCCCGTGCCCGCGAGATCTGGCGCCCTTCGGTCCTGGCGCGCGCCATCGCGCGTATGCACCGCGTTTCCTCGCACGGCTGGTACCACGATGGCGAGAGCGAGCGTGCACGCCTGAAGGCAGCGATCGAAGCCGCCACGCGCCCGGCGGTGCAGCTGGACGAAGCGCTGGGCGAAACCGCCACGCATGCCGCCGCCGAAGCGGCATCGACAGGAGCGACGCCATGAGCGGCCCCAAGGTAGTCCGGGTAGTCACCCGGGAAGAGCGCATCGCACGCGGGCGCGACCAGCTCGCGCGACTCGACCACGCCATCGCCAACTGGAGCCACGAAGGACAGCGCCTGGGACAGCTCGACCAAGCCACGCTGGCGGCCACGCGCGAGCGCCGCGCCGGCCTGCAGGCGCTGCTGGAAGCCGATCGGTTCGAGGCGCTGCAGCGCGGCGCCGCGGCTGAGCTTGCCTTCCTGCAGGGCGATCTCGAGGCATGCCGGCAGCGTTGCGCGGAGCAAGCCGGACAGGCCCGCCAGCAGCAGCGGCAGTTGATGCAGAACGCCGCCACATTGCGCCGCGCGGATCAGCAGCGGGGTCAGCAACGGGCTTTGCCAGCGGATTTGCTGACGGCGCTGCAGGCCATCGAAGACGGCACCCTGCATGGCCCGCAAGCGCAGGCTGCGCTTGCACGCGGCTTCACCCTGATGGCGCCGCCGGAAGAGCAAGCCGCGCTGAGCGATGCGCAGCGCGCGCTCGCCAACGCCCTGTCGGCTGGCGAGCCCACCGAAACGCTGTCGCAATGGCAGGCGCGCCAGCCCGGCGCCACCGATGCGCGCCTGCGCCAGATCGATCGTCACATCGGCATGCTGGAAGCGCTGGATGACCACGACGCCGCCGCCGGCTTCGCCGCGCGCGCAGCCAACGCCCAGGCCGAGACGGCATCGGCACGGCACAGCATGCTGCTGGACAGCCTGTTGCTGGATCTTGCCGCGGCAGCGCGGGAGCGCCAGGTGCGTGCCGCCTGCCTGCTGCGCCTGGATACGCTGGCGGCGCGCCTGGACAGCCTTGGCACGTTGGGATCCGGCGCCCCGGATCAGGACGCTCTCGCCCTGCGCAAAATCATCGACATTGCGCGCCAGGCGGCGGACGCAGCCACCATCGGTGCGCAATGCGAGCACGGCGAAGCAATGCTCGAAACCCTGCTCCAGCGTCAAGCCGCGCTCGCCCGCCGCGAGGCCGTGCTGGGAGGCCTGGCCAGCCTTGGCTACGAGGTGCGCGAAGGCATGGCGACCGCATGGGCAGAGCACGGCAAGGTGGCGCTGCGCAAGACTGCCACGCCGGGCTATGGCGTGGAACTTGGTGGCGCCGGCGACAGCGCACGGCTGCAAGTGCGCGCCGTGGCCTTCTCCGAGACACGCGACACCAGCCGCGACCGTGATATCGAGACCCTCTGGTGCGGCGAATTCACCCGTTTGCAGGCACTGGTGGCGCAGCGTGGCGCAGGCATCGAGATCGAGCGCGCGCTGCCGGTGGGCGCCGCGCCATTGCGGGTCGCGACGCTGGAGAACGATCCCGCGCAGGCTGCCCCCGCGACGGCTGCGCCGCTGCAGCGCACGCTGCCACGCGCGTAGCCACCCGTCAGGGAATGCCGTTGCGGCCGTGGCGCACGAAACCCTCCCGGCCGCCAAGCCGCTCGAAATAGGCGGCTACCGCAGGATAGTCTGGATGCGGCTGTGGCGTGGCGTACCAGCGGTTCACCGACAGGCCGATCGGGATATCCGCCAGCGTGAAGCGATCGCCAGCCACATAGCCACCGGTACCTGACAGTTGCCGCTCCAGGATGCCGATATGCCGAGACCAGTCGCCGACGGACGCGGCAAGCGCCGCGGCATCCTGATGCAAAGGCGATTGCCTGACCAGTGCCATGAACGCGTAGCGCCACGCATTGTTCAGCTCCGTCGCTTGCCAGTCCATCCATTGGTCCACCCGCGCGCGCTCGCGCGCCGCAACCGGGTAGATGGCGCCATCGCCATCGCCATCGCCATACTGTGACGCCAGATAGCGAATGATGGTGTTCGATTCCCAAAGCACAAAGCCGTCGTCATCGAGCACCGGCACCATCGCGTTCGGATTCAGCGCGAGGAATTCCGCCGTATCGGTGGCGCGGTAGCCCGAACCCCAGTCCTCGCGCACGAACGGCAAGCCGAGTTCGTCGCAGCACCAGAGCACCTTGCGGACATTGATGGAGGAGGCCTTTCCGAGGATCTTCAGCATGGGCGGGGAGGCGCGCGTGGCGCAAAGAGAATGGCTTCCAATATAAAGCCGGGCTGTCAGGCCGCACAGGCACAGTTGCGCCGGTTTGCGGCCTGACAGTTGACATTTGAGAGTTGGGCAATCGGAAGTTTGTGCCACGCGGCAGGGCAAGCACTGCGCAAAACCGCACGCTCGCTGTGCGCGGCCGCCTCACCCCGGTGCATCCGGCGCTGCGGGTCTGCCCGCCTTGACATGGATGTCTGCATCTCCTGACAATGCCTGCACAGCATCTTGCCTACCAGGGACCCATCGATGACGATCATCCGCCGCGCCCTTGGCGCCGCAGCACTTGCCACAAGCCTCGCCTGCGCCGCACTCTCCCCAACCGCTGTTGCTGCCAGCCTCACCATCGGCATGTCGGGGGACATCACCTCGCTGGACCCGCACTATCACAACGTCACGCCCAACGCGAACGTGGCCGAGCATATGTTCGAGGCCCTGATCGCCAAGGACGAGAAGATGCGCTTCAAGCCCGCGCTGGCGCTCTCGTGGAAGCCGGTCGACGACACCACCTGGGAAATCAAGCTGCGCCCCGGCGTGAAGTTCCACGACGGCAGCGAGTTCACCTCGGCCGACGTGGTCTACTCGCTGAACCGCCCCGCCACGGTCAAGAACAGCCCGTCGCCGTACACCATCTACACCAAGGGCTTCAAGGACATCACCGCGGTCGACAAGCTGACCGTGCGCATCACCACCCACGGCCCTTATCCGCTGGTGCCCAATGACCTCTCCACCATCTACATGCTGTCGAAGAAGGTCGCGGAGAACGCCAGCGGCGACGACTTCAACAGCGGCCGCGCGATGGTCGGCACCGGCCCGTACAAGTTCGTCAGCTTCCGCAAGGGCGACCGCATCGAGCTGACGCGCAACGACAGCTACTGGGGCAACAAGCCGGAGTGGGACACCGTATCGCTGCGCATCCTCACCAACGACGCGCCGCGCGTGGCCGCGCTGCTCGCCGGCGACGTGCAGGTCATCGAGAACGTGCCCACCTCGGATATCCGCAAGCTCTCCGCCGATCCCGGCGTGAGCGTGTTCAAGGTGCCGACCTTCCGCATGATGTACCTGCACCTGGACAGCAACCGCGACGTCACCCCCTTCGTCACCGACAAGGCCGGCAAGCCGCTCGCCAGGAACCCGCTCAAGGATGCGCGCGTGCGCGCCGCCATCTCGCACGCCATCTCGCGCCAGGCCATCGTCGACCGCGTGATGGAAGGCGCCGCCGAGCCCACCGGGCAGCTCGTGAACTCCACGTTGTTCGGCCATGTGCCGAGCCTCAAGCCTGACACCTTCGACGCCGCAGGCGCCAAGAAGCTGCTGGCGGACGCGGGCTATCCCGACGGTTTCGCGCTCACGCTGCACGCGCCCAACAACCGCTACGTCAACGACGAACAAGTCGCGCAGGCGATTGCCTCCATGCTCGCGCGCGTCGGCATCCAGACCCGGGTTGAAGCCATGCCGTCCGCCACCTTCTTCACGCGCGCCAACAAGCTGGAGTTCTCCTTCATGCTCGCCGGCTGGGGTGCGGACACGGGCGAGGCTGGCTCGTCGCTGAAGTCGCTGCTGGCCACCTACGATCCGGCCAAGGGCTGGGGCGCATCCAATCGCGGCCGCTATAGCAATCCGGCGCTGGATGCCAAGCTGGCCACGGCGCTGACCACCATCGACGATCGCGCGCGCGAGAAGTTGCTGCAGGACGCGACCGAGATCGGGATCAAGGATTACGGTGTGATCCCGCTGTATTTCCAGATCAACGTATGGGCGGCGAAGAAGGGGTACAAGGTGGTGCCGCGCCAGGATGAGCGTACCTACGCATTCGCCATCACCAAAGGCTCCTGAGCGTTAGCCCGTCACCTCGATGACCGGCGCGCCAGCGCGCCGGTCACGCCATCGCCGCGCGCCATGCCTCACGCGAAGGTGATGAACTGAGCCGACGACCACACCTTGCCGTCGTCTCGTTCCCGGCCATGGAAGTACACCGGGCGGTGGCCATGGGGCCCGTTCACCGGCTCGACGTCGACCACGCCGCTCACGTCCACCGGCAATGCCTTGTCGGTGAGCCGCTCCAGCGCGATAAACAGTTCCGTGCCGCCCAGCTCCAGCCGCAGACCGTCATTGGCGAGCAGTTCGGCGCCGCTGACCTCCCAGCGAAAATCCGGCGCATGGGCGAAGGGGTTGCGCTGCAGCGGATCTCCCACCTTGATGAAGCTGTCGATGTGCCCTTCGATCACGATGCGCGCGGCAGCGAGGTTGCTCACGTCGATTTCCACGCTGTCCGCATCGCCATAGGTATCGCTGCGAAAACCGATGTCGGTCGCGCCTTCGCGCCAGCAGGCTTCTTCCTGATGCTCGAAGCCGTGGCCGCCGAAGCGGTTGATCGTGCCATTGAGAATGCGGATGCGACCTTGCCAGGCGGCCCAGCGATAGCGGTCACGGATCCGCGCGCCGCCCCAGCGCACGCGGATCAGGCGCTCGGAGAAGCCCGCCTCCCGATGCAGGTTGCGCTCCCAGATCAAGCCATTGTGATCATAGGCCGCCAGGTACTCCCAGCCGGTCTGGCCGAGGAAGCGATAGTCGAGCCGGGCCGGGCCGCGATGCGAGGCCGGCAGCGAGAACGCATCGCCCTGCACGAAGTCGCCGCAGCGCACCAGCAGCGCCGTGTGCTCGCCGGTGCTGGCCCAGGTATGGCGCGCGCGCAGGGCCCGGCCGATCGCCTGCCGGTCCAGCCGCTCGGCCAGCACGCCGGTCAGCCCGCCGCGCACGCCGAACACCTGCACGCCGGGCGGCCCTCCGCCGGGGCGGCCACGGTGCTCGTCGCCGCTGGCTGCCACGCCCAGCTGGTAGCCGCGCGCCATCACATCGCGGTACAGCCAGTCGAAATGCCCCCAGCTGGAAGCGATCTCCACCAGCCGTTCGAGCTCGGGATGATGCCAGTCCGGGATGTAGCGCCGCCCGCCCACGTGCGGCATGATCAGGTGCTGCTCGGGCGCGCCGACATAGGCGTCCCATAGCTCCTCGACCGGCCAGCGCCCCAGCTCGGCCGCCGTGCCCTTCATGTCCTCGTTCCAGACCAGCGTGCGATTGTGTTCGCCGCGGGCGTTGTAGGGAAAATCCGGCGTGCCGTCGCCAAGGAACACGACGTTGTGATCCCCGCCGGCCGTGGAGCTGCCGCACCACTCCTGCACCGGGTAAGCGACAAAGCGGCCGGGCTCGTTGAAGGTTCCCACGGCTTCCAGCCCAAGCTGCCAGTTGGCATCGGTGATCTGGAAATCGTTGACGGTGTAGCCGAACACATCGATGCCGCCCACGTCGCGCGCATAAGCCACGTTGTAGGCCGGGCTATTGGTGCCGACCGTGTCGTGCGCATGCACATGCAAGTCGGCGTAAAACGCGCGCGGCGCATCGGCTGCGTCGAAGACCGTCAGCCACGCCGAGCCCTTGGCAACGCGGGGCGCATCCGTCAGGGAAGCTTCCAGGCGAAGCGTGCCGGCGCTGGCGGGCAGGTCGTCGATGCCCACCGATGCCCAGCCCGCCTGGGGCACGGGATAATCGCGCTGGTGGACAAGCTCAAAGCCTTGCCACGCGGCAAGGCGTATCGAGCCGCCTGCCGCAGCGCAGATATTGCCCCATCTGTCCATCAGCGAAGCCCTGAGCGGCAACGGCGTGCCCGGCCGGGCAAAGCGCGGCGCCTGCAGCAGGACCTGCGCCGGCTGCCCGGCGTGGATATCGATCACCGCATCGCCCGGCACCGCCACGAAGCGCGAAGTGCCTAGCGGATCCACATAGAGCCGGAAGCGAAAGCTGTCTTCGATAAAGGTCTGCACGCGCGTGCCGGGCCCGCCGCGGCGCCGGTCGCCAAGGCGGATCAGGATGTGATCGCCGGCATTCAGGTAACCATCGACCACATCGACGATGATCGCTTTCTGGAACGGGCGCTCATGCCCCTTCTGCTCGAAGCGCACGTTGAGCGATTGCACGCTCGCGGGGCTCTGGCCAGGCACAAGCGGCGCGGCCTGGTACTCGGCGCTGATGTAATTGGCGCCGCCCGGGTCGGTGGTCTGGAACAGCGCCCAGTCGGAGTAGAACTTGAACGTCGCCTTGAGCCACGCGCCATCCGCCACGCCGGAGGCACCGACCTCGTAGTCGAGGATGATCTCGGCCCATTCGCCCGCTTCCAGCCGGCTCACGGAGCAGCTCACCCGGCCGGCGAACGGCAGCGCCTTGTTCTTCTCGTACAGGCCGGCGGGCGCGTGATGCGTGCCCAGGCGCTCGCGCAGCGCGGCGTAACGCGCGGCCAGTGTTGTCTTGTCGGTCATTGGGGGGAACTCCGATGTCAATGAAATGGCCACGGCGCGCTGGCATCCCACACCGGGATGCCCAGGTAGGCATACCAGGGCGCCATGACCAGCAGGCCGTAGGCAATGCCGATCAGCACCGACACCACGCCCACGCGGGCATAGTCCGCCGTGGTGAAGGTGCCGCTGCTATAGGCCACCACGGCCGCGGTGATCTGCGTGGGCAAGATGTAGGCAAAGCTGTCGCTGTCGCACACCAGCAAGGTGAACGCGGCGGGATGCAGCCCGAGCTTGGGTGCCAGCGCCAGCATGATCGGCGCGATCATCGTCACGGCGGCCACGTTGGACAGCATGGCCAGGCGCGCCACGTGCGTGCCGAGCATGACGATCAGCAACGCCAGCCACCACGGATGGCCCGCCGCGAAGCGGTACAGCCAGTCGGCCACCCACGGCGCCAGGCCGGTCTCGCCAATCGCGGAGGACAGGCTCAGCGCGCCGGCCAGCAGGAAGAACGTGCCCCAGATCGTGCGTGCCTGGATGTCCCTCCAGCCCAGTCCCGTCACCCCGGGCACGAACAGCGCCGCCAGCCCGAGCAAGGCCACGATCTCGGAAGGCAGGCCATGCCACGACTCGGTCGCCCACAGCACGGCCACCACGGCAAACACCGCCAGGATCGATTTGGATTGCACACCTGCCGGCGCCAACGCGGCACGCTCGGCGGCAATCGCCGCCTGGCCGCCAGGCAGCCGGACCGCGCGCGACTTGAAGTAGAACTGCACCCACAACTGGGTCAGCACGAACATGCCCAGGTACGGCCATTGCAGCTTGAACCAGTCGAGATAGGAGATGTGCAGGCCAAGGTTCTTCTGCAGCAGGCCGGCGATCACCATATTGGGCAGGTGCGCGGTGAGAATGCACATCCCGCTGATCATCGAGCCATACACCAGCGACTGAATCACGATGGCCTTCTTCGCGCTGCGCTCACGCGGCGAGTCGCCAAACAGGCCCACGATGCCGTTGACGACCGGCAGCAACGTAGCCGCGCGCGCATTGGCCGCCGGCACGAGAAAGCCCAGCACGAAGTTGACCACGAACATCACCCAGATCACGCCATTGGCGGTACGCGTCTTCAGCTTGTCGAGCAGGAACAAGGCGATCCGCCGGTCCAGCCCGGCCGCCTGCATGATGGCCGAGAAGATGAACGCTGCCAGGCACAGGAACACCACGGGCGTGGCAAAGCCGCTGGCCGCCTTGGAGAACGGCGTCACCGCATGCGCCAGCACCAGCAAGGCGGGGATCAGCATGCCGCTCACGCCGACCGGCACGGCCTCGCTCATCCAGACCAGGCTCGCCCAGGCCACCACCGCCAGCGTGGCGCGGCCCGCGGGCGGCAAGCCCTCCGGCTGCGGGAGCACGAACAGGATGGCGAAAAAGGCGATCCACGCGGCCACGAAGCCCAGCTGCGCTTTGCGCAATGGACCCGGCCGGAACCAGGCCGGCGGCTTGTGCAGGTATGCTTGCCAACCGGCGCGCGAATGCGCCGATGACGGGTTGAGGGGAGAGTTCACTGCGGCTCCTTGGCGGTTTCCCGATACGCACGTAAGACGCCGCACTGGTCAGTCCGGCCTTGGAAGGAAATAATACGTTTTAATACAAGATGTCCAACGAAGGCATTGGCATATTGTTATGCTGTTTTTCACAAGCCTTTGATACAACAGGGTTTTACATGAGTGTTGCGCGTGAGAACGCCATTTCACTGTACGAGCAGATCGCAGATTTGTTGCGCGAAGAAATCCAGAAGCGGCGCTTCGACCCGTCCGGAAAGCTACCTTCCGAGGCCGAACTGGGCGAGCGCTTCGGGGTGAGCCGGGTCACGGTGCGCCTCGCGATCACGCGGCTGGTTGATGCTGGCCTGGTCGAGCGCAAGCAAGGCAAAGGCACCTTCGTGGTCGACAAGCGGCTGCGCCATGGCCTGGATACGCTGCGCGGCTTCTACGATTCGCTGGTGCTGCAGGGACACGCGCCAGAGATGCAACTGGTCGCGCTGGAGCGGATCGCCGTGCCGGCCCGGCTACGCGGTATCTTTCCCGCCGCGCTCGGCCACTGCATCGCCTTGCAGCGCCTGCATCGTCTCGATGGCGAGCCGATTGCGCTCGCCGAGACCCACATTGCCTGCGATGCCACGCCCGGCTGGGAAGATGCCGAGCGCAATCCGTCCTACACCTTGATCGGCCAGTTGCTGGGCATGCCGGTCGACCGGGCCGACCTCGTCATCCGCGCGCGCTCGGCCGGCCAGCACCTGGCGGCCGTGCTGCAGACCTCGCGCACGCATCCGCTGCTGGAACTGGAACGCACATCGTTCACAGCGGATGGCACGGTTTGCGAGCACACGCTGTTTTCCATACGGTCGGAGCGGTATGAGTTCGCGCTCAATAGCGCGGGCGGCGTGCGGGTGCCGGCGTGAGTGGCTCCTTTCATCTCGCCTCCCCCTTGTCTTGATCCTTGCCCTTGTCCTTGTCCCTGGACGGGCCGGCATTGCCGTACCACGGCGGCACCAGCGAGTACATCGCCGCCGAGCACGGCACGCCGTGCAGCACCAGCCGGTTGCGGGCGATGCATTCGAACTGCGCGCCTATCTTCTGCGCGACGGCGCGGCTGACCATGTTGTGCTCGGCGGCGACCACTTCCAGGCGCGTCAGCCCGAGGCGGTGAAAGGCATAGCACGCCATCAGCTCTGCCGCGCGCGCGCCCAGTCCCTGCCGCTGCCGGCTCTGGCGGATCCAGTAGCCGAGGTTGCCGAAGTTATAGTCGCGGTTGATCTGGTTGATGGAGACGCCGCCATACAGCTCCCTGCCATCGGGGGCGAATACGCCGATGTCGTAGGCCTCGCCGATGGCCATGCTCTCCGTGCACAGGTCGACCCAGTTCTCGGCATCGCGCACGCTATAGCCCGCGTGGCACCACGGCAGCCATTTGCCCACGGTCTCGAGCGATTCGTGCACGGCCGCCACGAACTGGGGCACGTCGGGATAGCGGAAGGGGCGAAGGAGGAAGCCTTGGCCGTGAAGGGCTTGCATGGTGCATCCTTGGGACTCGGTCAGCGCGGGAACTTGCCGGCGCGGCCTTCTAGCAACGTAACCAGCTCAGTCTGCATCTCTGTGTAGCGGTCCGGGAGATCGCGGCAAATGACCCGCTTTTCGGCCGCAGGCGCGCACGCCCGCTTCATCTGTCGGCCTCGTCTCTCAGCCTCATCTCAGCCTCATGGCCTCGCCAATCAGCAGCCTGGCCTGCACGCGCGCATGCAGCAGCGCCATGTCGGCATGGCGCAGGCTCGGGTGGCGGCTCAGCGCGGCCATCACCTTGCCGGACTGCTGGATCGAGACCACGCCGGCCTCGGCGGCGGCGCGGTCGATCAGCGCGTCGATCTCCGCGTCGGACAGCGGACGGGCGATGCGGGCGGCCAGGCTCAGTGCCGTGTCGTCGAAGCGGGCGCCGTCGTCGAAATGAATGCGGCCCTCGATCCTCACCGGCAAGCCGTGCGGGTCGAGCTTGCCGAAGCACAACTCGCGGATGTCGACCGCGTGGTGGCGGCCGTCGAAGTAGAGCGAGCCGTCGATATAGCCGGGCTCCGGGTTGAGCGGGAACACGAGGCGCCTGCCGGCCAGTTGTTCCAGGCTGTAGGTAGGCAGGTTCATGCCGTCGAGCCGGATCGCCGTACGCACCGGCTCACCACCGAGCACAAACGGCGCCAGCTCGATCTCGAGGTCTGCGCCATGCGCGTGGATCGTGGAAGGAGAGAGATGCGCGACCAGGGGGTGAAGCAGTGCGACGGGAAAGGCAGGCATCGACGGTTTCCTCGCAAAGGGTCAGGGACTGGCGCCAGGGCATGGTGGCGCCCGCGTTACCGGTGTTACCGCTCAATCCCGGTTGTACACCTCGCCGCCTTCCAGCGCCAGCGCGCCGGCGGCGGCCAGCGACGCCAGGATCCGCTCAAGGATGGCCGACAAGTCCTGCGCGGGCATGAAGCGCGCATGGATGCGCTGCATCAGCGGCGCCTGCGCCATCCACGCCAGCAGCGCGTCGCGCCGCATGCGCTGCTGCTCCAGCAGCTTGAACTTCACCAGCACCTTGATGGCATGCGTGGCGTTGCGCCCGGCATCGGCGCTGAGGTAAGCCAGCCGCCCAACAGCAACCTCAAGCGCGGCCGCCACGTTGGTGAAGGGCCGCCCGTGGCCGGGAATCACCACGCGCACATCCAGCGTGGCGATGCGCGCCAGCACGGCCGCCTGCTCGGCGAAGCCGCTCTCACCGTCGAGTTCCGGGAAGATCACGCCAAAGCCGTTTTCCCACAGGGCATCGCCCGAGATCAGGATGCCCTCCTGAGGCGCGAACAGCATCACGGCATGGGGATCATGGCCGGGCGCGCCTACCACCTGCCAGTCGAGCCCGCCCAGGCGCAAGGTGTCGCCGTCCTGCACCACGTCATCGAAAGTGAAGCGGTCGCACTGCTGGCCGGTGGCGCGGTAGCTAAGGGCATCCACGTCCCACGCGCGCACCGCCCCGGCCTCCGCGGCGGGGATCAGCGTGCGCGGTTGCCAGCGGCGCTGCAGCGTGGCGTTGCCGCCGCAGTGGTCGGAGTGCAGGTGCGTGTTCACCAGGCGCCGCAGCGCCCGCCCGCCAAGGCCGGCCTCGACCAGCGCCAGCGTCTGTGGCGCATGCGTGACGTAGCCGGAATCGACCAGCGCGGTGTCATCGCCATCGACAAACAGGATGTTGTTGGCGGATAGCCAGCCGCGCTCGAAAACGCGCATGGTGCCGGGCAGGTTTGGAGGCGTGAAAGTGGTTGGCATTGGGGTGTCGGCAAATCAGCTAGTCAGCGCGCGGCGTGGGAGGTGGCGGTGCATCGGCTCGCCCCGCGCCAACCGGCAATGCGGCGGCGGCACGGAATGCGCCCGAGGCAAAGAAAGGATCCTGGGCAAGCCGCGCGGTGAGCATGTCGAGCGCATCCAGGCCCCAGAACAACTGCCCCTCGGTATCCCCTTGCAGCGCAGCGGTAGGTACGCCGAACACGCCGCGCGCCAGCGCTTCGTCCCCGTTTTCCCGCAGGCGCGCCTTGACCGCATCTTGCGCCAGCGCTGCGGTAGGTACGCCCAGCGCACCGCATAGCGCGTCGAACTCGGCCTGCTGCTGGGGCACGTGGCCTTGCTGCCAGACGAAGCGGAAAACCGGTGCCAGCGTGGCGTGCGAGAGCCGGCCTTCGAGCTCCAGCGCGACCGCCAAGCGCAGCAAGGGCAGCGGATTGAACGGGTGCACGGCGGGCATGGCGAGCGGCGTGCCGTCGCGGTGCGCGATCCAGGCAACGTGCTCGAAGGTAAAGCGGCGCTTGGGCGCAATCTCGGCCGGGCCGACGTTGCCCCAATGGCGCAGCAGCCCCGCAAACAGCAGCGGCACGTAGCGCACCGAAACATCGGCTGGCAAGGCCCGGGGCAAGCGCTCGAACGCCAGGTAGGCGAACGGCGAGATCGGGTCGAAGTACCAGTCGATGGCGGTTGTCATGGCCGGGTCACGCTACGTTGCGGGTGGGATGCATCATGGCGCCGCCCTTGCGGCCAACGCCGCGGCGCGCTGCGGCAGCAGCAGCCAGATCCTGCGCCGCTCGGCCTCGTCGCTGCCGGACCATGCGGCGATCTCCTCGATGGTGCGCAGGCAGCCTTCGCAATAGCCGCTCGCGGCGTCCATGCGGCACACGTTGCGGCACGGCGACGGCACGGGCTGCGCGCGCTGGGCGGCTTGCGCGCCGCGCGTGAGCTCGGCGGCGAGGCGGGTGGCTTGCGACATCGCCTCAGCCCTCGCCCGGGATGCCGCGCATGACGCCTCTGACGCGCACGACGCGTACAAGCAGCGGCTTCATGCGGACTGGCGCTGCGCCACGTCGGCCACCTCGGCCCCGGTCATGCGCTGCAGCTCCTGGGGCGTGAGGTTGAACACGGCGTGCGGATGGCCGGCGGCGGCCCACAGGCTGTCGTAGCGGAACAGGTCGCTGTCGAGCAGCATGACGGGCGCCACCGCGTGGCCGATCGGGCAGACGCCGCCAATGGCGTAGCCGGTTTTCTCGCGCACGAACCTGGCATCGGCCTTGCCGAGCGCGCCCACCACGGCGGCGACCTTGGCTTCGTCGACGCGGTTGCTGCCGCTGGCGATCACCAGCACCGGCGCATCGTCGGCGACGCGGCGAAAGATGATGGACTTGGCGATCTCGGCCACCGAACAGCCGAGGCCGGCCGCTGCCTCGGCCGAGGTCTTGCCGGTGGCGGGCAGCATGACCACGGGCTTGTCGTGGCCAAGGCCGGCCAGCAGGCCGGCCACGCGCTGCGCCGCTTCGGGCAGCGCGGCGGTGTCGTTGGCGGTGTCGGGAGAGTTCATGTCGATAGGGTTCGGATGAAAGGCCTTATACGCAGGCAGGCGCGGCGTCCGCGGCGGCGCCCCACTTGGTCAGCAGCGCGCGTCCCACGCGCGAGCTGTTGGCGCGGCCGATCGACTGCGAGATGAAGTCGCCCGCGCGCACCACCTGCTCCAGGTCCACGCCGGTGTGGATGCCCATGCCGTGCAGCATGTACAGCACGTCTTCGGTGGCCACGTTGCCGGTGGCGCCCTTGGCGTAAGGACAGCCGCCGAGGCCTGCCACCGAGGCGTGGAAGATCGAGATGCCGACCTGCAGGCTGGCCAGGATATTGGACAGCGCCTGGCCGTAGGTATCGTGGAAATGGCCGGAGAGCCGGTCGATGGGGAATTCGGCGGCCACCGCGTGCATCACCTCCTGCACCCGGCCCGGCGTACCCACGCCGATGGTGTCGGCGATGTCGATCTCGTCGCAGCCGAGATCGCGCATGCGGCGCACCACGTCCACCACCGCGTGCACCGGCACCTCGCCCTGGTAGGGGCAGCCCAGCGCGCAGGAAATGCTGGCGCGCAGGCGCAGGCCTTTCTCCTTGGCAGCGGCGGCGACTGGCGCAAAGCGCTCGATGGATTCGGCGATGGAGCAGTTGATGTTCTTTTGCGAGAACGCCTCGCTGGCGGCGCCGAAGATCACGACCTCGTCCGCGGACGCGGCCACCGCGCCTTCGAAGCCCTTCATATTGGGCGTGAGCACGGAGTACAGCGTGCCCGGCCGGCGCTGGATGCGCGCCATCACGTCGGCGCCATCGGCCATCTGCGGCACCCATTTGGGCGAGACGAAGGAAGCGGCTTCGATATTGACGAAGCCGGCGTCGCTGAGGCGGTTGATCAGGTCGACCTTGACCTCGGTCGGCACCATGGCCTTCTCGTTTTGCAGGCCGTCGCGCGGGCCGACTTCTACGACTTTTACATAGTGGGGCAGGGTCATGATGTCTCCTCGCTGTCTGGTAGCGGCACGCGCGTCTTGCCGCGCGCGCCATTCAACTAATGTGCGGACATTGGGCTCGGGCTCGCGGCGGAAATGCTCCGCCCCGGCGCCCGGCTTGCTCAATAGCCGCGTTGCAGGTCGACCACGCCGGCGATCGGCTGGCCCGCGCCCAGCGCGCGGATCTTGGCCGCGATCTGGGCGACGCTGTCTTCGCGCAGCGTCAGTGCCGCGATATGCGGCGTGATGGTGATGCGTGGCTCGGCCCAGAACGGATGCTCGGCGGGCAGCGGCTCGGTGCGGAACACGTCGAGCGTGGCGCCGGCAATCTGTCCCGACTGCACGGCGGCCAGCAGGTCTTGCTCGACCAGGTGCGGGCCGCGCGCCACGTTGACCAGGTAGGCCCCCTTGGCGAGCTTGCCCAGCAGGCCGGCATCCAGGATGTTCTCGGTTTCCGGCGTGAGCGGCAGCACGTTGACCAGCACGCGCAGGCCGTCCAGGAACGGCGCCTGGCCAGCCTCGCCGGCAAAGCCCTGCACCCCTTCGATATCGCGCGCCGTGCGGCTCCAGCCGCGCACCGGGAAGCCGAAGCCGGCCAGCGCCTGCGCGATCTGCGCGCCGAGCGTGCCCACGCCCATCACGCCCACGGTGAAATCGGCGCGGCGATGCGGCTTGAGAAAGCGCCAGGTGCCGGCCTGCTGGGCCAGCGCGTACTCGTCCAGGCGGCGGAAATAGCGCAGTACCGCGTGTGTCACGTAATCGATCATCTGCGCTGCCATGCCGGCATCGTCCAGGCGCACGATGGGCACGCCGGCCGGCAGCGCGTCCGGGTCGGTGTCGCGCAGGCTCAGGATGCCGTCCACGCCGGCGCCCAGGTTGAACACGGCTTTCAGGTCGGTACGCCCGCGCAGCATCTCGAGCGGCGGGCGCCACACCACGGCGTAGTCGACCTGCTCGTTCTTGCTGTCTTCCCAGGTCAGGCATTGCGCTTCGGGCAGGGCCTCGGCAAAGCCGTCGATCCAGGGCTGGTAACGGCCGTCCGGTACATACAACTGCAACTTCATCTCATCTCCACTCTGGTCTTCTTTCTCTTCTATTTTCGCAGAGGATAGGCGCGGCCTGCGGTTTTCTTGCAGCGGGCGCCGCCTGAAGGGGCGGCTCAGCCGTTGCCGGCATCGAAGGACAGCAATTGCGCGCCTTCGCCGACCTGCTCGCCCACGCCATACAGCACCTCGCCCACCACGCCGTCGGCCGGCGCACTGATGGTGTGCTCCATCTTCATGGCCTCCATCACCAGCAACGGCGCGCCGCGCGCGACCCGGCTGCCGGCCTGGACCATGACCGCGATGACCTTGCCGGGCATGGGCGCGGTGAGCTTGCCGCCCTCGCCTTCGCCTTCGCCTTCGGCAGCATGCGCGAGCGGGTCGATCCAGGTGAGGGCCACATGGCGGTGGCCGCTGAATACATGGAAGGTATCACCTTCCGCGTGGACCTGCCCACGGGCGCGCCGCGTGCCGAGATCGACACGAATATCGTCCGCCGCGCACTGCGCCCGGAACGGCGCGGCCTGGTCGGCGAAGAACAGCGTGCTGCCGCGCGCATCGGTGGCGAGCGTCACATCGGCGATGTGGCTGCCCGCCGGGCCACCCACCGAGAAACGCAGGGCGCGCCGCTCCCCGCCATTCAACCGCCATGCGCCGGCATGCTGCCAGGGTGAGTGCGCGTCGGTCGGGTCCACGCGGCGCGCGCGGGCTTGCGCATCCAGCAGCGCCGCCACCGCCAGCGCAATCACTTCCATGCCCACGGGCGCGGCCGGCGGAAACAGTGCCGCCTGGTTGCGCTCGATCAGGCCGGTGTCGAGGTCCGCCGTGCGGAACGCCTGCGAGGTCACCAGCCGCCGCAGGAAAGCCACATTGGTGGACAGGCCCACCACACGGTATTCGGCCAGCGCCTGCGCCATGCGCGCCAATGCCTCCTCGCGGTCGCGGCCCCACACGATCAGCTTGGCGATCATGGGGTCGTAGTACGGGCTGATGGTGTCGCCCTCGCGCACGCCGGAGTCGATGCGCACGCCAGCCGGGCCGTTGCCGTCCCGGCCCAGCGCGAACGTGACCGCTGCCGGTGTGCGCAGGTAGCGCAGCGTGCCGGTGGAGGGCAGGAAGCCCTTGTCGGGGTTTTCGGCGTAGACGCGGGCTTCCAGTGCATGGCCGTGGATTTGAAGCTGATCTTGCCTGAGCGGCAGCGGCTCGCCCGCGGCCACGCGCAGCTGCCATTCCACCAGGTCTTGCCCGGTGATCATCTCGGTGACCGGGTGCTCCACCTGCAGGCGGGTGTTCATCTCCATGAAGTAGAACGAGCCGTCTTGGTTGGCGATGAATTCCACCGTGCCAGCGCCGACGTAGCCTACCGCCTGCGCGGCGGCAACGGCGGCTTCGCCCATCGCGCGCCGGCGTTCCTCGCTCATGCCAGGGGCCGGCGCTTCTTCCAGCACCTTCTGGTGGCGGCGCTGCACCGAGCAGTCGCGCTCGAACAGGTAGACGCAGTTGCCGTGCGTGTCGGCAAAGACCTGGATCTCGATATGGCGGGGGCGGGTCAGGTATTTCTCGACCAGCACGCGGTCGTCGCCGAAGCTGGCGCTGGCCTCGCGCTGCACGGACGCCAGCGCGGCTTCGAAGCCGTCGCTGGCTTCCACCACGCGCATGCCCTTGCCGCCGCCGCCGGCGCTGGCCTTGAGCAGCACGGGGTAGCCGATGCGGTCGGCCTCGCGGCGCAGCAGGGCGGCATCCTGATCCTCGCCGTGGTAGCCGGGCACGAGCGGCACCGCGGCCGCCTCCATCAGGCGCTTGGCCGCGCTCTTGCTGCCCATGGCGCGGATGCTGGATGCCGGCGGGCCGATAAAGACGAGGCCGGCTTCGGCGCAAGCTTCTGCGAAGCCGTCGTTCTCGGAGAGGAAACCGTAGCCCGGATGGATGGCCTGCGCGCCGGTGGCCTTGGCCATCTCGATGATGTGGTCGCCGCGCAGGTAGCTGTCGCGCGCTGCCGCGCCGCCGATATGCACGGCCTCGTCGCACAGCGCCACGTGGCGCGCGTTGGCGTCGGCGTCGGAGTAGACGGCTACCGTGCGGATGCCGAGGCGGCGGCAGGTGGCTGCCACGCGGCAGGCGATTTCGCCGCGATTGGCGATCAGGATCTTGTTGAACATGGCGCCCTCCCCTGATGAACCTCTGCCCGCAGCCAGTGTGGTTGCGGGGACGGCGGCCATTGACCATGGGCCCTTGGCCGCCGCCATTGCCGCCAGCTTACCCTGCGTAGCCCTCGGTGCGGATATCCAGCCGTGCCAGCAGCGCGCGATCGCGATCGGCCTGGGGGTTGGCGGTGGTCAGCAGGCGGTCGCCGTAGAAGATGGAATTGGCGCCGGCCATGAAGCACAGGGCCTGCAGCGCGTCGTCCATGGTCTCGCGGCCGGCGGACAGGCGCACCATGGCGCTGGGCATGGTGATGCGCGCCACCGCGATGGTGCGCACGAACTCGAACGGGTCGATCGGCGCGGTGTCGGCCAGCGGCGTGCCCTTGACCGCCACCAGGTTGTTGATGGGCACCGACTCGGGATACGGGTCGAGGTTGGCGAGCTGCGCGATCAGCCCGGCGCGCGCCTCGCGCGATTCGCCCATGCCGACGATGCCGCCGCAGCACACGTTGATACCGGCCTCGCGCACATGGCCGATGGTGTCCAGGCGGTCCTGGTAGGTGCGCGTGCCGATGATCTCGCCGTAGAACTCGGGCGAGGTATCGAGGTTGTGGTTGTAGTAGTCCAGTCCCGCGTCCTTCAGGCGCTGCGCCTGCTCGGCTTCCAGCATGCCTAGCGTGACGCAGGTCTCCAGGCCCATGGCCTTGACCTCTTTCACCATCTCGATGACCGGCTCAAGGTGGCGCTCCTTCGGGCTGCGCCAGGCGGCGCCCATGCAGAAGCGGCCAGCGCCGCTGGCCTTGGCGGCGCGCGCGGCTTCCAGCACTTCGTCGAGCGCCATCAGCTTGCCCGCGGTGACGCCGGCATCGTGGTGCGCGCTCTGCGGGCAATAGCCGCAATCCTCTTCGCAGCCGCCGGTCTTGATCGACAGCAGCGTCGAGAGCTGCACGGCGTTGGCATCGAAATGCTCGCGGTGCACCTGCTGGGCGCGGAACAGCAGATCGTTGAACGGCAGCGCGTACAGCGCGGCGACCTCGGCGACGGTCCAGTCGCCCGGCTTGGTGGCGGGCGCGGGCTCGGTAAAGCGGCGGGCGGTCTGGCGCAGGGTGTCGGCGGAAATGGTGGCGACGGTTTCGCCGGCGTGGGTGGTTGCGGTCATGTTTGCGATCTGTTCCGGTAATTCGTTCAGTGTTTTCAGTCTTGGTCCGGTGCGCGCTCAGGCGGCGACACCATCGCCTGCGGCATGGCAAGCGGCAAGCAGCGGCGCCAGCGCGAGCTGGCTGGCGGCTTCGGCCGGCGCGACCTGCCACGGCAGCGTGCCGAGCCAGGGCGCGCCTAGCGCCGTGCGCAGCGTGTCGATGTTCTCGTCGGCGAGCTGCATGCCGGGATCGATGCGGTTGGCGATCCAGCCGGCCAGGTGCAAGCCGCGCGCGCGCACGGCTTCGGCGGTAAGCAGCGCATGGCTGATGCAGCCCAGGCGGATGCCGACCACCAGCACCACCGGCAGGCCGAGCATCACGGCAAGGTCGGCCGTGTCCCAGCCGCCTTGGTCGCGCGGCGCGCCGTCCAGTGGCACGCAAAAGCCACCGACGCCCTCCACCACCACCGCGCCGGCCCGCGCCTGCAGCGCGGCAAACGCGGCGCGGATCGGCTCGCGCGTGATGCGCGTGCCCTCGATGGCGGCGGCCAGGTGCGGCGAAGCCGGCGTGCGCAGCAAAAACGGGCACGTCTGCGCCTGCGCAACGGTCACCGCGCTGGCGGCGCGCAGTTGCGCCACGTCATCGTTGTGCCAATGGTCGTTGCGCCATTCGCTGCCGCTGGCCACTGGCTTCATGCCAACGGCCAGGTGGCCGGCGGCGCGCAGCGCGTGCAGCAAGGTGGCGCTAGCGTGCGTCTTGCCGATGCCGGTGTCGGTACCCGTGACAAAGCAGGCGATCATGACGCCTCCTTGCGCGGCACCACGCTGGCCAGGCTGGCCAGCAGGCGCTCGACATCGGCCACGGTATGCGAGGCCGACAGCGTGATGCGCAGGCGCGCGGTACCAACGGGCACGGTGGGCGGGCGGATCGCGCCGACGCGGATGCCGTCGGCCTCCAGCGCCGCGGACAGTGCCAGCGCCGCCACGTTGTCGCCCACGATCACCGGCTGGATCGCCGTCGAGCTCTCACCCAGGCGCCAGCCAGCCGCCCGCGTCAGGCCGGCCAGGCCGCTGCGCAGCGTATGGATCAGCTTATCCAGCTGCGCGCGGCGTTGCCGCCCTTCGTCGCCGGCGATCAACGCCAGGCTGGCGGACAGGGCGTGCGCCACCGCCGGCGGCGAGGCCGTGGTGTAGATGTACTGCCGCGCGGTGTTGACGAGATGATCGATGATGGTCTCGTGCGCGGCCACGAACGCGCCCGCCACGCCGGCGGCCTTGCCCAGCGTGCCGATATAGATAAAGCGCGGCGACGTCAGCGCGAGGTGCTCCAGCACGCCGTGGCCTTGCTCGCCCAGCACGCCGAAGCCATGTGCGTCATCCAGGATGATCCAGGCATCGTGCCGCTCGGCCAGCGTCAGCAGCTCGGCCAGCGGCGCAAAGTCGCCGTCCATGCTGAACACGCTGTCGGTGACGATCAGCTTGAGCGGGCTGGTGCTGGCGGCCAGCAAGCCTTCGAGCTCGGCCACGTTGCGATGCGCGTAGCGGCGGACCTCGGCCCGCGCCAGGCGCGCGCCGTCGATCAGCGAGGCATGGTTGAGCGCTTCGCAGAAGAGCGTGGCATCGGCGCTGCCTAGCGCGGTCAGCACCGCCATGTTGGCCATATAGCCGGTGCTGAAGTAGAGCGCGGCCGCGTGCGGAATGTTCGGCGCGAACCACGCCGCCAGTTCCCCTTCGAGCCGGTGGTGGGCCAGCGAATGGCCGCTCACCAGGTGGGAGGCCCCGCTGCCCGCGCCGAACTGGCGCGCGCCCTCGGCCATGGCCGCGATCAGCGCGGGATGGTTGGCCAGGCCCAGGTAGTCGTTGCTGCAGAACGTCAGCAACGAGTGCATCTCGCCGCCGCAGGCATCGCTCACGGCTTGCTGCGGCGCACAGGCGGAGTACGCGGTGCGGCGGCGCCGCGTCAGTGCCTTTTCGTCGCGCTCGGCGGCGGCCAGGGTCAAGTGCTCAAGCAGCATCGCGTATCTCCGTGGGTGCGCCGGTACCGTTGCCAGCGCTGTTGTTCTGGTCCATGCCGGCGAGTACCGTGTCGAGCGTGGCTTGCAGCTGGCCTGCCAGCCATTGCGCAAGCGCCGCGTCGAACACGTACGGGGGCATGATGTAAAGCGTGCGGCCGATCGGCCGGATCAGCACGCCGTGCTTGCGCGCGGCATGATGGAAGCGCGCGGCGAACTCGCCCGCGTCGGCCGCGTATTCTTCGCGCACATCGGCGGCCCAGATCAGGCCGCGCTGGCGTACGTGATGCAGCCGGGCATCCGCCGCCAGCCCTGCCATGGCCTGCGTGAGCCACTGCGCGCGCTGGCGGTTCTGCGCCACCACGTCTTGCTTGGCGAACAGGTCGAGCGTGGCCAGCGCGGCGCGGCAGGCCAGCGGGTTGCCGGTATAGGAATGCGAGTGCAGGAAGCTGCGGGCGCGGTCCGGGTCGCGCGCCTCGGCCACGAAGGCCTGCTGGATCGCGCTGCGCGACAGCACCAGCGAGAGCGGCAGGTAGCCGCCGCTGATGCCTTTGGACAAGCACAGGAAATCCGGCCACAGGTGCGCCGGCAGCGGTGCGCCGGGCTCGGCCGCGCCGCGTGCCTGCTCCCACGCGAAAAAGGTGCCGGTACGCCCGCACCCCACCGCAATCTCGTCGGCGATCAAATGCACGCGGTAGCGGTCGCACAGCGCGCGCACGCCTTCCAGGTAGAGCGGATCATGCATGGCCATGCCTGCGGCGCACTGCACCAGCGGCTCGATGATGAGCGCTGCAATCTGGCCGCCGCGCGCCTGCAGCAGCGCCTCCAGCGCATCCAGCGCGCGCTGCGCAACCTGCGCGGCGCTCTCGCCCGGCGCGGCCTGGCGCGCATCCGGCGACATGACCACGTGCGAGCTCATCAGCATCGGATCGTAGGCATCGCGGAAGATCGCCACATCGGTCACCGCCAGCGCGCCCACGGTCTCGCCGTGGTAGCCGTGGCGCAGGCAGACGAATTCGCGCTTGCCGCCCAGGCCGGTGTTGCGCCAGTAGTGGAAGCTCATCTTCAGCGCAATCTCCACGGCGGACGCGCCGTCGCTGGCATAGAACGCATGACCGAGCGCGCCGCCGGTCAGCGCCGACAAGCGCTCGGCAAGCTCCACCGCCGGCGCATGCGTGCAGCCGGCCAGCATCACGTGCTCGAGCGTATCGAGCTGCTCGCGCAGCGCGGCGTTGATGTCCGGGTTGGCGTGGCCAAACAGATTGACCCACCAAGAGCTGGTGGCGTCGAAATAGCGCTGGCCGTCGGTGTCGTGCAGCCAGGGGCCCTCGCCGCGGGCGATGGCGAGCGGCGGCTCGCCGGCATCGGGCCGCAGCGGCGTGCACGGATGCCATACCGCGCGCAAGCTGCGCTCGCCCAGCGTGGGCTGGGCAAGATGCGCGCTCGGCGCCAGGGACGCGGAATTGGACTGGTCTTCCAAGGAAACCCTCCTTTGTTGACCGCGCGCTGGCCGGCCCAGGCCGGCGAAGCCTGGCGTGGCGGCACTTGCGTGCGGGTTGGGGAGAGTCATGGTAGGGAGCTACCTGGTGAATTGGCAAACAGCGCCGGATTTACACGTTGACGACACGTTGAACGACAAAGCACGAAGAAGTACCTAACCGCCTCGTATCCCGACACTTGCGTGCGCCTATCTCCACCCTGCGCAGCCGGATGCGGCGCGCGATTCCATCCGTCTATCGAAAATAATCACGCATCATGGCTGCGGATCGAACGAAAGCCCGATCTCCTTGAAGAACCGCTCGACCTCCGGCAGCCAGATCGGCACGCCCGCGCGGGCGCCGAACAGCGTATGGGAGTCGCCCGCGAATGTGCCGTAGTCCACCATGCGGGCGTTAGCGGCAGGGCCATGCGCCTGCGCGGTATAGGCCTCGAAGAATTTTGCCGGCAGGGGCTGCGGCCAGTAGCTGTCGTCATCGCCGTACAGCCACAGCGAGGGATAGCGCGCCTTTTTGCCGTAGTCGCCGAATGCGTCCACCAGGTTGAATTCCCAGCGACTGCAGGATTCATCGCGCAGTCCGCCGGCAAAATTGATCACGCCCAGCACGCCCGGATAGGCGATGGTGCTGAATGCCATGGTGGTCAGCCCGCCATGCGACTGGCCGATCACGACGATGTGCGATTTGTCCACATAGGGCTGCTTGATCATGTATTCGAGTGTGGCCACCACGTCTTCGGCCTGCACCAGGCCGTTGCTCTCGACATTGCAGCCGCCGCCGATATAGGCGCCGCCGGATTTGGAAAAGCCCTGGCGCATCGGCAGCGCCACAACGTAGCCGCGCTTGACGAATTCCGCGCTCTGCACGAGGTAGCGTGCGCGCGACTGGAAGGCTGGCTTGCCCAGCGCCTTGCCGTGATTGATCACGACCAGCGGAAACGGGCCGTCGCCGGGTGGCTTGAAGATAGTGGTTTCCAGCTCCAGCGAGAACATGACGCCGGGCTTGGGAACCATGGCGACCTGCTCAGACGATCCGGGGATGATGGCGGTGATCGCCTCTGGTGCCTGCGTGGCCTGATTCGCGGATGGCGCCCGCGCCATCGCCCCGGCGAATGGCAGGGTCAGCAGCAGGGCCAGGGCCAGTCGTTGCATCCACCTCATGATTTGCCTGCTCCTTGGTTTGCCCCTGCCGCGCGAAGCGCCGCTTGCCTGCTGCCCGCCGCCTCAGGCCGTGCGCTTGGGCAACGGATGCCCCGGCAGCAGGTCGTACGGATGACGCCAGCCCGGCAGCGCACGCAACCGCTCGGTCCAGGCGTGGAGTTGCGGATACTCCTTGCGCCAGTGCACGCCGATCTCGTCGTCGTAGAACACGTAGCCGGCCAGCGAGAAATCCGCGATGGTCGGGCGCTCGCCCAGCACGTAGGCTCGCCCGGACAAATGCGTGTTGAGCACGTTCCACGCGCCCTCGCAGCGCTGCCTCAGGAACTGCAGCACCGCCGGGTTCGGTGCCTTGGTGAAGGTGCGCAGGAAGCGGTAGGTTGCGGTGTACGACGTGAACTTGTGGTTGTCGAACAGCAGCCAGCGCAAGACCTCGGAGCGTTCGGCCTCGCTGGCAGGGCCGTAGGCGTCGAGGCGCTGCGCGAGCAGGTCCAGGATGGCGCCCGATTGCGACAACCGCTGTCCATCGAACTCCAGCACCGGCGCCTCGCCCATTTCGTTGATGGCACGGTACTCGGGCGCATGCGTCTCGCCGTTGAAGTAGTCGACGAAGCGCGGCGTCCACAGCGTGCGGCCACGCTGCACGCCGACGGTTTCCAGCAGCAA
Source organism: Cupriavidus sp. GW821-FHT02F09 (assembly GCF_059421605.1). Lineage (NCBI taxonomy): Bacteria > Pseudomonadati > Pseudomonadota > Betaproteobacteria > Burkholderiales > Burkholderiaceae > Cupriavidus > Cupriavidus sp. GW821-FHT02F09. The sequence continues at coordinate 7,999 of NZ_JBWKVH010000019.1, read as the reverse complement.
TGCCACCTTGTAGGTGTTGCCGGATTGTGCGAAGCCATACAGCAGGTACTCCGTGTCCCGCGCAGCAGCAGCAGCCATCGATTCCGTCATGGTGTCTCCCCCAGCATTTCGCCATCGACATAAAGCCAGCGCGGCGCCTCGCCGGCGCTGCGCGGCTCGCGTACAAAGCGGCTGCGCTCGTGCAGCCGCCAGGCGCGCCCGCCCACCTTGTAGCGCGCCACGAACTCCACCTGGGCATGCGTCTCGTCCTGCTGCGCATGCGCCTTGACCGCGAGCCCGAGCCAGCGCGTGTCCGTGTCCGCGGCAAGATCGTCCGGGCAGGTAGATGGATGCCAGGTATGGCGCAGCCAGTCCACGTCGCCCAGCACATAGGCGCTATAGCGCGAGCGCATCAATTGCTCTGCGTTGAACGGCAGCGCCTCGCCGCGATGAAAGCGCCCGCAGCAGGTGGCGTAGTCGCCCCCGCCGCATGGGCAGCCGCCAGTGCCGGCGCCGGACGCGCGCGCCTTCATCCGATCAGCCCCGGCAGCTCGCGCATATCGGTGAAGGTAGTGACTGCGCCGGCTGCCAGCAGCGATTGCGCCGCGTTGCGCGCAGCGTAGCCGAGCACCGTCATGCCCGCGGCAACGCCTGCGGTCACGCCCGTCGGACTATCCTCGATCACCACGCAGCGCGCCGGCTCCACATCCATGGTGCGCGCCGCCAGCAGGTACACGTCGGGCGCCGGCTTGCTGCGCTCGACCTCGGTCGACGAGAAGATATGCTCGCGCTCGTCCTGCTGGAACAGCTCCACCAGGCCGGTGCGCGTCAGTTGCAGCTTGACCTTGATGCGATCCGCGCCCGAGGCCACGCAGACCGGCAAGCCAGTCGCGACGATCGCGCGCACCGCCTCACGCACATGCGGCACCGCTTGCACTTGCGCCTCAAGGACTGCGTTGCGACGCACGAACCATTCCGACAGCCAGTTTTCCGGCAGCGGCGCGCCACGCCGGCTGGCGATGTTGTCGAGCTCTTCGCGCACCGCGCGGCCGAGAAACCACTTGGTGGATTCCTCGATCGAGATGCGGATGCCAAGCTCGTTGAGCATCTCGTTGAGCACGCGGTTGACGATGGGCTCGCTGTCGACGAGCACGCCGTCGCAATCGAAAATCACGCAGTCGAAACGGGGATGGCGGATCGGCTTGATGCTGGCATTCATGCGGGTTTCTTTTCCTTGCTGCTATCTGTGCTGTTATCTGCGCTGTTTTCGGTATGGCTTGCATTGCTGTCCATGCCCGGCACGGCACGCAGCGCCATCGGGCGCTTGCTCTTGAGGTGTGCTTCGATCTGGTCGAAGCGGTCGAAGCCCCAGAACGGCTCGCCGTCGATGATCACAAAGGGCGAGCCGAACACGCCCTTGGCCATGGCCACGTCGATCTCGGCCTTGAGCTGGTCCTTGATCTGGAAGCTGCTCGCGCCGGCATCCATGGCATGCGCGTCGATGCCGAGCGGCTCGGCCAGCTTCACCAGTTCGGCCGGCTCGGCGATGTTGATGTCATCCACGAACAGGGCGTGATAGACCGACTTGGCAAACGCGGTGGCGATATCGTCGCCGTGATGGTTCTGCAGCCACAGCACGGCGCGCGCGGCCTGCGTGGTGGGCAGCGGGAAGTGCGTCGGACGCTTGTACTCGATATTGTGGAAGCGCGCGGTGCGCTCGAAATCGCGCCAGGAATAGTCGCCCTTGAGCGGCACCTGCGGCAGCGGCGAGCTGCCAGTGGTCTTGAACACCACGCCGAGCAGGATCGGATGCCATGCGACGATGCGCCCGTACTTCTGCGCCAGCTCGTCGATGCGCGTGCTGGCGAAGTAGCCGTAGGGCGAGGAAAAATCGAAGTAGAAATCGATGGCAGCAGTCATTGTCTGGGGGCTCCTGGCGTCTGGCCGTTTGGGTTCAATGCTTCGGTGATTCGATGATGCGCCAACAGGTTGGTTCCGTGCTGCGCGCGAGCCGCCCTCAGGCCAGCGCCCGAGCGATCAGTATCTTCTGAATGTCGCTGGTGCCCTCGTAGATCTGGCAGACGCGCACATCCCGGTAGATGCGCTCGACCGGGAAATCGCTGACATAGCCGTAGCCCCCAAAGACCTGGATGGCGGCCGAGCAGACCTCCTCGGCCATCTCGCTGGCATACAGCTTGGCCATGGCGGCCTCCTTCAGGCAAGGCCGCCCCGCATCCTTGAGCGACGCGGCATGCCACACCATCTGCCGCGCCACCTCGATCTTGGTCGCCATGTCGGCCAGGCGGAACTGCACGGCCTGGTGCGCGAACAGCGGCTGGCCGAAGCTCTCGCGTTCCTTGGCATACGCCAGCGCCGCGTCGAACGCCGCGCGTGCCATGCCGATGCTTTGCGAGGCGATGCCGATGCGTCCGCCTTCCAGGCCGGACAGCGCCATCTTGTAGCCGGCGCCCTCCTCGCCCAGCATATTGGCTGCCGGCACGCGGCAATCCTCGAACAGGATCTGCGCGGTGTCCGACGAATGCTGGCCGAGTTTTTCCTCCAGCCGCGCGACGATGTAGCCGGGCGTCGCGGTGGGCACCAGGAAGGCACTGATGCCGCGCTTGCCCGCCGCCTTGTCGGTGACCGCGAGCACGATGGCCACGTCGGCGTTCTTGCCGCTGGTGATGAATTGCTTGACACCGTTGAGCACGTAGTCGTCGCCATCCCTCACCGCGCTGGTGCGTAGCGCGGCGGCATCCGAGCCCACGTGCGGCTCGGTCAGGCAGAAAGCGCCGAGCATCTCGCCGCGCGCGAGAGGCACCAGCCACCGCTGCTTCTGCGCCTCGCTGGCGAAAGCCATCAACATGCTGCACACCGGGCAGTTGTTGACGCTGATGACAGTCGAGGTGCCGCCATCGCCGGCAGCGATTTCTTCCAGGATCAGCGCCAGCGAGAGATAGTCGAGCCCGGCGCCGCCGTATTGCTCGGGTACCGCCACGCCGTAGGCGCCGAGCGCGGCCAGCTCGCGGTGCACCGCCTGCGGGAAGGTCTTGTCGCGATCCCACGCGGCGGCGTGCGGCGCGATCTCCTGCTGCACGAACTGGCGCACGGCATCGCGGATCATTTCCTGTTCTGGCGTGAGCAGCATGTCAATTCACCAAGGTGGTAGCGGAGTCGGGAACCATGAATGCCGTGCTCACCACGGGATCACGCTGCCATCGTAGTTGCGAAAACCACCGTTATCCTGGCGCGTCGCGCCGGCGATCACGCCGCGCATGCCGGATACGCTTTGCTGCGGCGTGAGGTCGGCTTCCTTGCCGCCCATCTCGGTCTGCACCCAGCCCGGGTGGAAGGCCAGGCAGGTAGCGTGGCGCGCGTCGAGCGAGGCGGCCTTGAGCGCCGCGTTGGCCGCCGCCTTGCTGACCCGGTAGAGCCAGCTGCGGTTGCTGTCCATGGTGCCGATGCTGCCCATGCGCGAAGCCAGCACCGCCAGCACGCCACCCTTGCCCGAACGCCCGGCCTCGACCAGCGGCAGCAGCAACGGCAGCGCCATCATCGGCCCCAGCACATTGACGTGCATCACCTTGTCGAAGTCTTCGCGGGTGACCGGCTGCGCGCCTTCGGTGCGCGGGCCGATCACGCCGGCGTTGTAGATCGCTACGTCGATGGACTCGCCGTCCAGCTTCCAACCCAGCCCGGCGACCTGGCCCGCGTCGGTCAGGTCGGCGCGCAACGCCTCCGCGCCAAGCGCTTCGATGGCCTTGATGCCGTCATCGCTGCGCGCGACGGCCAGCACCCGCCAGCCATCGGCACGGTACTGGCGCACAAATTCGAGACCGATGCCACGCGAGGCACCAAGGATGAGAGCGGTTGGCAAGGCAGTACTCCTTCTTCTATATCGTTTGCGGCCTGGCTGCCGCGCGGTGGCGGCAGCTGCTCAGTTGCGGTCGATGCCGCGGGTTCAGACGATCTCCAGCCCCACCGCGGTGGCTTCGCCGCCGCCGATGCACAGGCTGGCCACGCCGCGCTTGCCGCCGGTCTTGCGCAGTGCACCGATCAGCGTAGCCATGATGCGCGCGCCCGAGGCGCCGATCGGGTGGCCCAGCGCGCAGGCGCCGCCGTGGATGTTGACCTTGTCGCGCGGGATCTTAAGGTCGTGCATGGCGGCCATCGGCACCACGGCGAACGCTTCGTTGATCTCGAACAGGTCGACGCTGTCGGTAGTCCAGCCGAGCTTGCGGTAGAGCTTGTTCATCGCTTCCACCGGCGCGGTGGTGAACCAGCCGGGCGCCTGCGCATGCGAGGTGTGGCCGAGCAGGCGGGCCAGCGGTTCCAGGCCGAGCCGCTTGGCGGTGGATTCGCGCATCATCACCAGCGCGGCAGCGCCGTCGTTGATCGATGACGACGAGGCGGCGGTGATGGTGCCGTCCTTGGCAAAAGCGGGCTTGAGCGATGGGATCTTGTCGACCTTGATGCGGCGCGGGCCTTCGTCGGTATCGATGATGGTGTCGCCACCACGCCCCGGCACCGTCACCGGCGCGATCTCCCAGCGGAAGTCGCCACGCTCGGTGGCCTGCTGGGCGCGCCGCACGCTCTCCATGGCGAACTCGTCCTGCGCCGCGCGGGTGAAGTCGTACTTGGCCGCGCAGTCCTCGCCGAAGGTGCCCATCGAGCGGCCACCGCCTTTTTCGTCCTTGATGTAGGCGTCTTCCAGACCGTCGAGCATCATGTGGTCGAAGATCATGCCGTGGCCGATGCGGTAGCCGCCGCGGCCCTTGGGCACCAGGTACGGCGCATTGGTCATGCTCTCCATGCCGCCCGCGATGCCGATCTCGAACGCGCCCGCGATCAGCGCGTCATGCACATTCATGGCGGCGCGCATGCCGGAGCCGCACATCTTGTTGACGGTGGTGCAAGCCACGCCAAGCGGCAGGCCAGCGCCCAGCGCTGCCTGCCGGGCGGGCGCCTGGCCCAGGCCCGCGGGCAGCACGCAGCCGAACACCACTTCCTCAATCTGCTCCGGCGCGAGGCCCGCGCGTTCGACCGCCGCGCGGATGGCGGCGGCGCCGAGCTGCGGCGCCGTCAGCGTGGCGAACTCGCCCTGGAAAGCCGCCATGGGGGTGCGGGCGGCGGATACGATGACTACGGGATCATGCATGGTGTGTCTCCAATGATTGGGGCGCTGGCTGGCGGCGATTGTTGGCTCTTCCGGGAATCTCTCTGTACTTGCCGACGACTGATGACCGATGTTCAGCGGATCGACGCTTGCGGCGGATCGCCGAACTGGCGGTAGGCGGCCTCAAGCTGTGCGTGCAGCTCGTCGTTGCTGCTGGCGGCCATGCCCAGGTCGCGCAGCAGGCCGTCGGACACGCCGTAGACCCAGCCATGCACCGTGACCGGCTGCCCGCGGTCCCACGCGTCCTGCAGCACCGTGGTCTGGCACACGTTGTTGACCTGCTCGATCACGTTGAGCTCGCACAGGCGCGTATGCGCATCTTCCTCGCGGGTGATGGTGCCAAGGTAGGCGCCGTGCTTGTCGGCCACGTCGCGCACATGGCGCAGCCAGTTGTCGGCCAGGCCGATGCGCTGGCGCTTGAGCGCCACCTTGACGCCGCCGCAGCCATAATGGCCCACCACGGTGATGTGGCGCACCTTGAGCACTTCCACCGCGAACTGGATCACGGACAGCGCGTTGAGGTCGCTATGGGCGATGACGTTGGCGATATTGCGGTGGACGAACACCTCGCCCGGTGCCAGCCCGAGGATCTGGTTGGCCGGCACGCGCGAATCCGAGCAGCCGATCCACAGGTACTCGGGCGCCTGCTGGTTGGCCAGGCGCATGAAGAAGCTCGGGTCTTCCGCATTGACGCGGTCCACCCACTCGCGGTTGTTGCGGAAAAGCTGGGCGATAGCGTCACTCATGCGACTCTCCTTGCGGGTGCGGGATCGTTGCCGTGCGCGCGCGCTTCGGCGTCGCCGCCGCCGGCGGCATAGCGATGGATAAAGCGTTCAGAAACATCATAGGCATAGAAATCATGGATTTGCCCGGCCAGCAGCCGGTCCTTGTGAGCCTGCCACATGGCAGGATCGAAAAAATCTTCGTGGTGCCGCAGGAAGGCAGCACGCACGCGCGCGTCGCCGAGCAGGAAGGTGCGATAGGTCTCGGGGAAGATGTCGTGCCGCCCGACGCTGTACCAGACCTCGCCCGACAGTTCCTCCTCCTCGTTGCGCGGCTGCGGCACGTGGCGGACATTGGTGTCCGTCATGTACTCGATCTCGTCGTAGTCGTAGAACACCACGCGCCCGTGGCGCGTCACGCCGAAGTTCTTGTAGAGCATGTCGCCGGGAAAGATATTGGCAGCGATCAGCTCCTTGATGGCGTTGCCGTACTCGACGATGCCGTGCTCGACCTGCGCATCCGAGCCTTCCTGCAGCCAGATGTTCAGCGGCGTCATGCGGCGCTCAATATACACGTGGCGCACGACAATTTCCTCGCCACCATCCTTGCCGCGCTGGTATTCGATCATCGACGGCGCATGCAGCTCCAGCTCGCGCACCAGCGCATCGTCGAAGCGAGACAGCGGGAAGGCCACGTCGGAGTACTCCAGCGTATCGGCCATGCGCCCGACGCGGTCGTGCTGCTTGACCAGCTGGTACTTCGACTTGACCAGCTCGCGCGTGGTCTCCTTCGGCGCCGGGTAGTAGTCCTTGATCACCTTGAACACGTAAGGGTACGACGGCAGCGTGAACACCAGCATCACCAGGCCCTTGATGCCGGGTGCGCTGATGAACTTGTCCGACGAATGCTGCAGGTGATGCAGGAAGTCCCGGTAGAACAGGTTCTTGCCCTGCTTCTGCAAGCCCAGCGAGGTATAGATCTCCGCGCGCGGCTTGCGCGGCATGATGTCGCGCAGGAAGGTCACGTACGCCGACGGGATCTCCATGTCGACCATGAAGTACGAGTGCGTGAAGGAGAACAGGATCAGCAGTTGCACCTTCTTGAGCAGCACCGTATCGAGCGACAGCTTGCCATCGGGCGTGTGCACGATGGGAATCGCCAGCGGGAAGGTGCGATCGGCATTCAGGATACGGCCGATGATGAACGCCGACTTGTTGCGGAAGAACAGCGACGACAGCACATGGATCTGGAAATTCGGCGCAATGCGGAAGTCACCGAAATACTCGGTGACGGCGCGCACCACATAGCCGATATCGCGCGTGAGATCGTCAAACGGCCGCTCGAGCTGGAAGTTATGGACGATGCGTTCGAAGCACGCCGCCATGCCCTTGCGGCTGCCCGGATAGTAGGCGCGAAAGGTCGGCCGGGTGGGCGACTCCTCGTTCTCGATGTACTCGGTCGAGATGGCCGGGCGCACGAAGATGAAGTCGTTGTTGAAGTACGAACGGTGCAGGATGCGCGTGCACACCGAGTTGAAGAAGGTCTCGGCCAGTTCCGGCTGGTGATGGTTGGTCAGCAGCCCGATGTAGTGCAGCTTGATCTGCTGCCAGATCTCGTCCTCGATATTTTCCGCGTCGTATTCGTCTTCCAGGATCACGCTGGTTTCGCGCACCCGCTCGTTGTAGAAGTCGATGCGGTCGCGCTGCAGTTGCTGCAGGCCGAGCCAGTCGGCCGCTTCGAACTTCAGCTTGGCCAGGTGGCTGACTTCGCGGAACAGCCGGTAATGCTTGTCAAACCCGTCCAGCATGGTCCGGGCCACGTCGTAGGCGATCTGCGAGGACAGCAGCTTGGGGAAGTGGGACATGTCGCAGACCGGTGACTAAGGCTGGAGGTGGTTTCCGGAGATTGTAAATTGGTTCGGCGGCCGGGCGAGTGCTCTTTCGGTCAATTCGGCGTGGGCGGTGGGGCACTTAGGCTGGCGCTGCCGCCTTGCGGCGCCGCGCCCGGCCGCGTGCTGCGCCGGCATCACATGGTTTGCGAGAACAGCTCGCGCCCGATCAGCATGCGGCGGATTTCCGAGGTGCCCGCGCCGATCTCGTACAGCTTGGCGTCGCGCCACAG
>NZ_JBWKVH010000018.1:0-135021 GCF_059421605.1 Cupriavidus sp. GW821-FHT02F09 | reverse complement strand
CGATACTCAGACATGGGTCCCTCTTTTCCGCTCTTTTCGCCGAATCCCGAGGCGCCCCATACGGCCTTGGCACACCTCCACGGCTCGCTTCGCATCGCCGTGGGTGTTTCCCGCCCCTTGGGGCGGGAAACACGGCCGAACCGAATCGTTTATCTGACAGTGTCGTTTCTGGTCCCGCCTGGTTGGCTCCCCTCTCCCACTTGTGGGAGAGGGCGGGCGCTCGTCAAGCGCGCGATGCCGCACTCATCCACTTGCGCTCGCCGTTTAACGGACTTCCTTCAGATACTGCTCGCTGAAGCCTTTCTGCGCATCTGCCATCTTTCCGAAATCCACCGGCTTGGCGCGGGCGTAATCCGCTGCTGGCAGGAAGCGCGCTTGCACTTCCTTGGGCACGGCGGCGCTGCGCACGGGGCGCAGGTAGGCATTGGCCCACAGGGCTTGCCCTTCATCGGACAGTACAAAGTCCAGCACCTTCTTGCCTTGTGCATCGTGCGGTGCCTTGTTCACCAGGCTCATCACGTACGGCACCACCACCGTGCCTTCCTTCGGAATCACGAAGGCCACGTTGGACTTGTCCTTGTAGCGGGCGCGGTAAGCGTTGAAGTCGTAGTCCAGCAGGATCGGGATCTCGCCGGAGAGCACGCGGGCATAGGCGGTTTGCTTGGGGACGATGGGCTGGTTCTTCTGCAGGTCGCGGAAGTACTTGAAGGCCGGGCCGAAGTTGTCCATCGAGCCGCCCATCGCCTGGTTGACGGCAACCGCGCCGACGTAGCCGACAAAGGCGCTGGCCGGGTCGAGGTAGCCGATCAGGCCCTTGTACTCGGGTTTGAGCAGGTCGGCCCAGGACTGCGGCACGGGCTTGCCGCGCAGCGCGTCGACGTTGACCATGAAGCCGAGCGTGCCGGAGTGGATGGCGAACCAGTTGCCTTGCGGGTCCTTGAGGCCGTCGGGGATGTCGTTCCAGTGGGCCGGCTTGTAGGGGGCGGTGACGCCGTCCTTCTTGGCCTGGATGCCGAAGGTCACGCCGTAGTACACCACGTCCGCTACCGGGCTGCCTTTTTCGGCGACCAGCTGCGCGAGCGACTGGCCGGAGTTCTTGTTGTCATGCGGCACCGTGACGCCGGTCTTTTCCTTGATGGCGCGGATCTGCGAGGCCCAATCTGCCCATTCGGGCGGGCAGTTGTAGCAGATCGCGGTTTGCGCTGCCGCGCCCTGGCTGAATGCGCAGACGGCGGCGGCGCCGAGCGCGCTGGCGATCCGGCGCAGCGGTTTGTGCCAGGAACGGGTTGCTTGCATGGTGAACTCCTTGGGTTGCATACGAGGGCTAGGGCTAGGGCTAGGGCTGGGGGAACGCGGTGGGTGAAGGGTCATGCCGGTGCGGCTACCGTGCCGCCCAGGCGCAGGCCGTGGGGCAGCAAGGTAATGCGCCCGGGCCTGGCGCCGGATACGTTGGGTATGCCGGATACGTTGGATACGCCGGTTGCTGCGAGGCCGAAGCGCTGAAGCAACTGCGCAACGGCGCGCTCGCCGATTTCGGTGTTGGGCTGCACCACCGATGCCAGTGGCGGCTCCACCAGCGCGCCCAGCGCGATGCCGTCGTAGCCCAGCACGGAAATGTCGCGCGGCACGCGCAGGCCGAGCCGCTTCAGGTCGGAAATCACGCCGATCGCCAGCAGGTCGTTGGTGCAAAAAAAGGCGGTGGGCGCATCCGGCCCGGCGGCCAGCGCGCCGATCTGGTCAGCGTTGCTGGCGGTGTGGGTGGGCAGGCAAAGCGGTGGTGCGGCTTCCAGGCCGTGCGCGTGCATGGCGTCGCGGTAGCCCTCGAAGCGCTGGCGCGCGCGGTCGGAGGCGATGAAGGCGCCAGAGACCACGCGGATGCGGCGGTGCCCTGCCGCGATCAGGGCTTGCACGCCTTCGCGGGCGCTGCCGCGGTTGTCCACGGAGACGGAGTGGCGCTGGCCGCGCGCGGCTGCCTGGTTGTAGGCCAGCACATAGGGCACGCCTTCGGCATCGAGCTGGTCGAGCACGGCGCTGCGGGCGGCGTCGGCCACCGTGAGCACCATGCCGTCGACCCGGTGGCGCAGCAGGTATTCGATGCGCTCGCGTTCGCGCGCGGGGTCGTAGGCGCTGGTCACCAGCATCAGCGAGTAGCCGGCGGCCAGCGCGGCGTCCTCGATGCCGCGCCAGCATTCGGCGAACACGGCGTTTTCCAGGGTGGGCAGCATCACGCCAATCATCCGGCTTTGCTGCGCGCGCAGCTTGCTGCCGAGCAGGTTGGGGCGAAAGCTCAGCCGCCGTGCGGCTTCCAGCACGCGCTGCGCGGTGCCTTCGCGCACCAGCGCCGGGCTGTTGAACGCGCGCGATGCGGTGGCTAGCGATACACCAGCTGCTTGCGCAACGTCCACCAGCGTGGCGGTGCCGGCGGCGTCCGGGGCGGTGCTGCTGGAACGGTCCTGGGTGCGCTTCACGCGAGAGCTTCCGGTCTTGGTTTCGGGATCACATCGTGCGCATGGCGAACCAGGCGCGCAACAGCGGTAAAAATGAAAACGTTTTCATTCAAGCCGCAAAAAAATCGGGTCGCAAGCCTTTTTGCTGCTGCGGTGCATTAGCGCAATCGCGCTGCGGCAAGGCGAAACCCGGTACAGCGCGAATTCTGGGGATGCTGCATGACAGCACGATGACAGGCGCAGACGAGGACGCGAAGGGCCGGGCGGCTGGATCGCGGCGCCGCGGATCACAATGGGGTTGAAACTATCATGCAATTTCATTAACATGTTAATTACAGGCGGCGCCAACGGGCGATCCGCCGTCGACGATCCGCCGGCCCGGCAGCGCAAGCGCCCGGCGAGCGCGGGCGCAACCAGAGAGGAGCACGATGCGACAAGCCAGAATCGCCGCCGGCGGCCGGCCAGTGCGGGCAGTGCCGGTGGACGGTGCCACCTTGCTGCCGCTGGACGGTGGGCGCGCCCTGCGCGAGGATGAATTCATGTGGCAGCCCGCCATCACCGGCACGGTGTACGGCACGCTGCTGAACTTCAAGGGCGCGCTCGCGGCCCTTGGCGACAGTGTCAATGCGGCCCCTTACCAGGCGCCGCCTGCTGGCCCGATCCTCTACATCAAGCCGGCCAATACCCTGGCCGCCCATGGCAGCCTTGTCGCGCTGCCACCGGGCCAGGAAACCCTGGAAATCGGCGCCGCGCTCGGCATCGTGATCGGCCGGCGCGCAACCCGCATCGACCCGGCGCAGGCCGCGGACTATATCGCAGGGTACACGGTGGTGTCGGATGTCAGCGTGCCGCACGCCAGCTATTACCGCCCGGCGGTGCGCCACAAGTGCCGCGACGGCTATTGCCCGATTGGCCCGTGGGTGATGGCCAGCGAGCAGGTCGGCAACGCCGATGCGCTCAGCATGGTGGTGCGCATCAATGGCGAGGAGCGCCAGCGCAACCACACCGGCAACCTGCTGCGCCCCGTGGCGCAATTGCTGGCCGATGTCACCGCCTTCATGTCGCTCGAAGCCGGCGACGTGCTGCTGGCGGGCGTGCCCGAAGGCGCGCCGCTGGCGCGTGCCGGCGACATGGTGGAGATCGAAATCGAACACGTAGGGCGCCTGCGGCACGGCATCAAGGCAGCGCCCGGGGAGGCAGCATGAGAACCGCACGTGTAGCCTTCGATGGCCTGGTCCACACCGCGCAGCCGGCTGGCGAAGGCGCATTGCGCCTGGACGACGGCCGCGTGGTCAGCGAGCACGCCGTGACGTGGCTGCCGCCCGTGGTGCCGCGCACCACCTTCGCGCTTGGCCTGAACTATGCCGACCACGCGCGCGAACTGGCCTTCAAGGCGCCGGAAGAACCACTCATCTTCCTCAAGGGGCCGGGCGCGTTCATTGGCCACCGGGCGCATACCATCCGGCCGGAGGGCGTGAAGTACATGCATTACGAGTGCGAGCTGGCGGTGGTGATCGGCAGCACGGCGCGCGGCGTCAAGGCGGCGCAAGCTTATGACTACGTGCGCGGCTATACGGTCGCCAACGACTACGCCATCCGCGACTACCTGGAAAACTACTATCGCCCCAACCTGCGGGTGAAGAACCGCGACACCTGTACGCCGCTCGGGCCGTGGCTGGTGGACCGCGACGACGTGCCGGATCCGATGAACCTCGCGCTCACCACTACCGTAAACGGCAAGCTGACCCAGCAGGGCAGCACCCGCGACATGATCTTCGCCGTCCCGTGGCTGATCGAATACCTCAGCAGCTTCATGACGCTGGAGGCGGGCGATGTGATCCTGACCGGCACGCCGGAAGGGCTGGCCGACACGCAGCCGGGCGATGAAATCGTTACGGAAATCGAAGGGGTGGGGCGGCTGGTGAACACCATTGCCTCGGCTACCGAATACGGCAGCGGGCGCTGAAGCGAGCTGAAGCGAACCCAGGCGCACCGGGCGCACCAAATGCCAACAGGAGACAACCATGATCAAGCATTGGATCAACGGCAAGCAGGTCGACAGCAAGGACACGTTCACCACCTGGAACCCGGCCACCGGTGAAGAGATCGCCACGGTGGCCGCGGGCGGCGAGGCCGAGGTCAACGCCGCGGTGGCGGCCGCCAAGGCGGCGTTCCCCAAGTGGGCCAATACCCCGGCCAAGGAGCGCGCCCGCATCATGCGCCGCCTGGCCGACCTGATCACCGAGCACGTGCCGCACCTTGCCGCGCTGGAAACGCAGGACACAGGCTTGCCGATCGCGCAGACCGGCAAGCAGCTGATCCCGCGCGCCGCCGAGAACTTCAATTTCTTCGCCGAGGTGTGCGTGCAGATGAACGGCCGCACCTATCCCGTGGACGATCAGATGCTCAACTACACGCTCTACCAGCCGGTGGGCGTGTGCGCGCTGATCTCGCCGTGGAACGTGCCCTTCATGACTGCCACCTGGAAAGTCGCGCCATGCCTGGCGCTGGGCAATACCGCGGTGCTGAAGATGTCGGAGCTGTCGCCGCTCACGGCGGACCAGCTCGGCATGCTGGCGCTGGAAGCCGGGGTGCCGGCTGGCGTGCTCAACGTGGTGCAGGGCTACGGCGCCAGCGCCGGGGACGCGCTGGTGCGCCATCCGGACGTGCGGGCCGTATCGTTTACGGGCGGCACGGCCACCGGCAAGCGCATCATCGAGCGCGCGGGCCTGAAGAAATTCTCGATGGAACTGGGCGGCAAGTCGCCGGTGCTGGTGTTCGACGACGCGGACCTGGAGCGCGCGCTGGACGCTGCGCTGTTCACCATTTTCTCGATCAACGGCGAGCGCTGCACCGCGGGTTCGCGCATCTTCGTGCAGGACACGGTCTACGACGACTTCGTCGGCAAGTTCGCCGAACGCGCCAGGCGCTTGCGCGTGGGCGACCCGACCAGCGAGCAGACGCATGTGGGCGCCATGATTACCCAGCAGCACTGGGAGAAGGTCACGGGCTATATCCGCCTGGGCGAGCAGGAGGGTGCCACCATCCTGGCCGGCGGCGCCGAGCGGCCGTCCGGCCTGCCGGCGCACCTGCGCAACGGCAATTTCGTGCAGCCCACGGTGCTGGCCAATGTGGAAAACCACATGCGCGTGGCGCAGGAAGAGATCTTTGGCCCGGTGGCCTGCCTGATCCCGTTCAAGGGCGAAGACGATGGCCTGGCCATGGCCAATGACACCGCTTACGGCCTGGCCTCGTACATCTGGACCCAGGACGTGGGCAAGGTGCACCGCCTGGCGCGCGGCATCGAGGCCGGCATGGTGTTCGTCAACAGCCAGAACGTGCGCGACCTGCGCCAGCCGTTTGGCGGCACCAAGGCATCCGGCACGGGGCGCGAGGGCGGCGAGTTCAGCTTCGAGGTGTTTGCTGAGGTGAAGAACGTTTGCATCTCGATGGGCGGGCATCATATTCCGCGCTGGGGCGTTTGAGCGCAGCCCGCACCAAAACAAAACAGGAGACACCGCCATGGGCAAGCTATCCCTCGCCGCCAAGGTCACGCACGTGCCGTCGATGTACCTGTCCGAGCTGCCGGGCAAGCACCACGGCTGCCGTGAGGCGGCGATTGCCGGGCACCGCGAAATCGGCCGGCGCTGCCGGGAGCTGGGCGTCGACACCATCGTGGTGGCCGATGTGCACTGGCTGGTCAACGCCGGCTACCACGTCAACTGCAATGCGCACTTCGAGGGCATCTACACCAGCAACGAGCTGCCGCATTTCATCAAGGACATGGCCTACGCCTATGACGGTAATCCCGAACTGGGCCGGCTGATCGCCAGCACCGCATGCGAGCAGGGCGTCATGACCCGCGCCCACGAGATCACCAGCCTGGAGCTGGAATACGGCACGCTGGTGCCGATGCGTTACATGAACGCAGACCGCCATTTCAAGGTGGTTTCCATCGCGGCCTGGTGCGCCTGGCACCAGCTCGATGAGAGCCGCCGCTTTGGCGAGGCGCTGCGTGCGTCCATCGAGGCCAGCGATGCCAATGTGGCGTTTCTCGCCAGCGGCTCGCTGTCGCACCGCTTCAACGACAACAACAGCCCCGAGGAGAGCATCCACCAGATCAGCCGCGAGTTCTTCAAGCAGGTGGACCTGCGCGTGGTGGAACTCTGGAAGCAGGGCGACTGGGCCACCTTCTGCCGCATGTTGCCTGAGTACAACGAGCACTGCATCGGCGAGGGCGGCATGCATGACACCGCCATGCTGCTGGGCCTGCTGGGCTGGGACAAGTACGAGCGCCCGGTGGAGATCATCACCGACTACTTCACCAGCTCGGGCACCGGCCAGATCAATGCGATCTTCCCGGTGTGCTGAGGGATCACCGATCACGGATTACGATTCACGCTTTATCGGAGAGGCCTGCCAATGCCCCACATCATCGTCGAGTACACGGACAACATCCGCGCCGACGCGCGCGTGCCCACCCTGCTCAAGACCATCAACGACGTGCTGATCGCGCAGGACGGCGTGTTTCCCATCGGCGGCATCCGCTCGCGCGCGCTGGCGCTGGCCGACTACCGCATGGCCGACGGCGAGGAGGACTACGCCTTCGTCCACATCACGCTGAAGATCGGCGCCGGGCGTCCCGAGGCGGCCAAGAAGGCGGCATGCGATGCGCTCTTCGAGGCTGTCAAGGCGCACTTTGCCGAGCTATATGCGCGGCGCTACCTGGCGCTGTCAATGGAGCTGGTCGAGTTCAACGAGGGTGGCAGCTACAAGCACAACAACGTGCACGCCCGTTTCAAGAAGGCCTGACCGGTTCCACCGTCGACCAACAGGCCCCTGCGCACAACGCTCAACGCTTCCCACGGAGACCCCATGCTCAGCCCAGAGCTGATCCACCAGATCGCCCATCGCCTGCACGGCGCAGAGCAATCGCGCCGGCAGATCCGGCAAATCTCGCTGGACCACCCTGACATCACGATTGAAGACGCCTACGCCATCCAGCGCGAGTGGCTGGCCCACAAGCTGTCCGAAGGCCGCACCATCAAGGGCCACAAGATCGGCCTGACCTCGCGCGCCATGCAGCTTTCCTCGCAGATCGACGAGCCTGACTACGGCACCTTGCTGGACGACATGTTCTTCCAGGACGGCGCGACGATCCCGCCGGGGCGCTTTATCGTGCCGCGCGTGGAGGTGGAGCTGGCCTTCGTGCTGGACAAGCCGCTCAAGGGGCCGAACTGCACGCTGTTCGACGTGTATGACGCTACCGCCTACGTGATCCCCGCGCTGGAGATCATCGATGCGCGCAGCCATGGGATCGACCCCGACAGCAAGCGCCCGCGCAAGGTGTTCGACACCATCGCCGACAACGCGGCCAATGCCGGCGTGGTGATGGGCGGGCGCCCGGTGCGGCCGTTCGATGTGGACCTGCGCTGGGTCTCGGCCATCATGTCGCGCAACGGCGTGATCGAGGAAACCGGCGTGGCCGCCGGTGTGCTCAACCATCCCGCCAACGGCGTGGCATGGCTGGCCAACAAGCTGCATCCGCATGGCGTGGGCCTGGAAGCGGGCGAGGTGATCCTCGGCGGCTCCTTCACGCGGCCGGTGGCGGCCAGCCCGGGTGATACATTCCACGTGGACTATGGCGCGCTGGGCGCCGTGGCCTGCCACTTCGGCTGAACGCCTGACCCGGACGCCATCATGGAAATCCCCCTCAATACCTTCAAGCGCGCGCTTGCCGCCAACGAGCAGCAGATCGGTCTGTGGCTCGGCCTGGCCAGTCCCTACACCGCCGAAGTACTGGCCGACGCCGGCTTCGACTGGCTGCTGATCGACGGCGAGCACGCACCCAACACCGTGCCGTCCATCCTGGCGCAACTGCAGGCGCTGGCCGCCTATCCCGTGCGGCCGGTGGTGCGTGCGTCGTGGAACGACACCGTGCAGATCAAGCAGTTGCTTGACCTGGGCGTGCAGACCCTGCTCGTGCCGATGGTGCAGGACGCGACCGAGGCGGCCGCCGCGGTTGCCGCCACCCGCTACCCGCCGCAAGGCGTGCGCGGCGTGGGCAGCGCAATGGCGCGTGCCTCGCGCTGGAACCGTGTCGGCGGCTACCTGGCCCAGGCCAACGGCGAGATGTGCGTGCTGGTGCAGGTGGAGACGCGCGCCGGGCTTGCGCACCTCGATGCCATCGCCGCCACCGAAGGCGTGGATGGCGTGTTCATCGGCCCGGCGGATCTCGCCGCCGACATGGGCCATCTCGGCAACCCGGGCCACCCGGACGTGCAGAGCGCCATCGCCGACGCCATCGCGCGCATCCGCCGCGCCGGCAAGGGCGCGGGCATCCTCAGCGCGGACGTGGCGCAGTCGCGGCAGTACATGGCGCTGGGCACGACGTTCACCGCCGTTGGCGTGGATGCCACGATGCTGGCCCGGGCGGCAGAGAGTCTTGCCGCGCAGTTCAAGGGCCAGGGCAGTGCGGGGACCAGCCAGGATAAGACGTACTAGCTGCGGATTGCACAAAGCAAAAAAACAAACAACAGAAGAATCGGAGGAGACCCAATCATGCAAGCAAACGCCTGCGCCCGGCGCACGCGCCTCTATGCCATGGCGCAGCATGCTTCGCGCGTTGCCACAGGATTGGCGATAGCGCTGGGCGGGACCAGCGCCGCTCACGCCGCCGACCCCGCCGCACGCTGGGTGGTGCCCTACACCGCTGGCGGCGGCAGTGACCTCGCCACGCGCATCGTCGCGCAGAAGATCGCGCCGGCCATGCACCAGAACTTCGTGGTCGACAACAAGCCGGGCGGCGCCACCATCCTCGCCGCGCAGGACGTGGCCAAGGCGCGTGCCGACGGCGCTACGGTGCTGACTGCCGGGCAGGGTACGCTGGTACTTAACCCGGCGCTGTATCGCAAGCTACCCTATGACGCCGCCAGGGATTTCACGCTGGTGACCTCCCTGGTGAAGCTGCCCGTGATACTGGTCGCCAACCCAGCCTTGCCGGTAAAGACCTTGCACGAGTTCATCACGTGGCTGAAAGCGGGGCAGGGCAAGGCCACCTATGCCTCTGTCGGCACCGGCAGCCCCCACCACCTGAGCGCCGAGCTGCTGCTCGACCGCGTGCAGGCTAGCGCCGTCCACGCGCCGTATAAAGGCACGCCACCCGCGTTGCAGGACGTGGCGGGCGGGCAGGTCGATTTCATGATGGCCGATCTCTCGGCCGCGGTGCCGTTGATCCGCGCCGGCCGGCTGCGCGCCATCGCGCTGCCCGCGGAGCAGCGCTCGGCGGTGCTGCCGGATGTGCCAACCTTTGCCGAGGCCGGGCTGGCTGGCTTCACGGCATTCGCGTGGCAGGGCGTAGTGGTCCCGGCCGGCACGCCGCCGGCCTCGGTCGACAAGCTTAACGCGGCCATTGCCGCAGCGCTGAAGGACCCGGCGGTGGTCAAGCAAATGCAGGAGCTTGGGCTGGAGCCCATGGGCGATAGCCGGGCGGGCTTTGCCGCGTTCGTGGACAATGAGCGCGCCAAATGGGGCGCCTTGATCCGCGCGCACAAGATCGTGCTGGATTGAGCCTAGCCTAAGTGGTCCGCCGCGCGGGCGCCGGCGAGGCCATGGCTGCCTGCACGCGGCTGGCTATGTCCTGCAGCGGTGCCACGAAGCGCTTGACCGCCTCCTGCTCGCTCAGGGCGCGCGCGAGATACACCACGTTGAGGCTGCCGCGCACGCGGTCCGCGTGCCGGATCGGCACGGCGACCGCGCCGATCTTGCGCTGCTCCAGCCAGTCGCCGCGATTCGACCCAAAGCCATCCTCGCGCACGTGCGCAACCAGCTTGCGCACATAGGCGGCGTTGTTGGCCAGCGCTGCCTGCTCATCGCCGCCGCCACCTGAGCGCAGCAGGTTGAGGATGTCCTCCCGTTCCCCTTCGCCACAAAACGCGAAATAGGCCCGCCCGGCGGCCGTCGACAGCATCGGCAGGCGCCGCCCGACCATGGCGCGGTGAAAGGACAGCGGGCTGAAGCGGTGCGTGGTCTCGCGAATGATCATGGCGTCGCCGTCGGGCGTCGTCAGGTCCGACGGCCATAGCACGCGCTGCAGCAGCTCGCCCATCAGCGGCGCGGCGATGGTGGAGATCCACTCATCGTCATTGAAGCCTTCGCTCAAGGCCCTGACCTGCAGCGTCAGGCGATAGCTGTCGTCCGAGTCGCTGCGGCGCACGAAACCCTCCGCGATCAGCGTTTCCAGCAGGCGTCTGACCGTGGTGCGGTGCAGCCCGGTCAGCTCGCTCAGCTGCTGCGCGGTCCCGCGCCCGCTTTCCATCCGGTTCAGCGCCTTGAGCACGTCCAGGCCACGGGTCAGCCCGCGCACGCTGGCGTAAGGCGAGATGCGGCGATCAGGCACCCCAGGTATTCCAGGCATTCCAGGCATAAAAAACCCTTTTAAATCAACGTTGTGCACTCCTTGCACATTCTGTTCGTTTTTTTGTCCGGATGCAATCGGCTCTCTACACTCCGCTGTACCAGTTAGCCATTCAAAAACATTCACGAACGAAGGAGACACGATGTCGACCGCTGCCACGCCCCTCAAGTCCGTCCCGTCCAGCCAGCCCGAGCTGCCGTTCCAGAGCATCTGGGGCGAGTTGCGCGGCGTCTCCTTCAGCCAGGGCTGGCTCGATGCCAAGGGCATCCGCACCCGCTACCTGCATGCCGGCAGCAGCGACAAGCCCGCTTTGATCCTGTTGCACGGCGTCGGCGGCCACGCCGAGGCCTACGTGCGCAACCTGCAATCGCATGCCGAGCATTTCGACGTATGGGCCATCGACATGATCGGCCACGGCTGGACCGACAAGCCGGCGGGCGGGCGCGAGATCTCCGATTACGTCGACCACGTGATCCGCGTGATGGATACCCTCGGCATCGCGCGCGCTGCGTTCAGCGGGGAATCGCTGGGCGGCTGGGTGGCCTCGCGCCTGGCGATTGACCACCCCGAACGCGTGGAGCGGCTGGTGCTCAACACCGCGGGTGGCTCGCAGGCGGACCCGGTGGTGATGGAGCGCCTCAAGACGCTGTCCATGCGCGCCGTGGAAGAACCGGGCTGGGATTTCATCAAGGCGCGCGTGGAATGGCTGATGGCCGACAAGGCCAAGGCCTTCGACGACCTGATCGCCACGCGTCAGGCCATCTACGCGCAACCGGGCATGGTCGAGGCCCAGCGCGGCAACATGGTGCTGCAGGACATGGAAACGCGCCAGCGCAACATCCTTCGCGCCGAGCACTATGGCCGCATCAAGGCCCCGACGCTGGTGCTGTGGACCTCCGACGATCCCACGGCCGATGTGTCGGAAGGACGGCGCATCGCCACCATGATTCCCGGCGCGCTGTTCACGGTGATGGACGGTTGCGGCCACTGGCCGCAGTTCGAGGATGCCGACACCTTCAACCGCATTCACCTGAATTTCCTGCTCGGCAATGCCGTGCCGGAAGCGGCCACGGTTTAAGCCGGCAAGTACCGGACAAGCAGGAGAGGAGACATGAACAACGCCATCGAGATGGCGGGCGCAGACGCTCGTCCGCGGGATCTGGACACCGACGTCGCCATCATCGGCGCCGGCCCGGTGGGCCTGATGATTGCCAACATCCTTGGGCTGCAGGGTGCGCGCGTCGTGCTGGTCGAGAAGCTGGACCAGATCATCGACTACCCCCGCGCCATTGGCCTGGACGACGAGGCGCTGCGGGTGTTCCAGTCCGTTGGCCTGGCCGATGCACTGCTGCCGCATACCACGCCGCACCACTGGATGCGCTTTGTCACGCACACCGGCCGCTGCTTTGCGTCGATCGAGCCGCGCACCGACGAGTTTGGCTGGTCCCGCCGCAACGCCTTTATCCAGCCGCTGGCGGACCGGATCCTGTACGAGGGCCTGCGGCGCTTTCCCCATGTACAGGTGCTGTTCGGCCACGGCGTATCGGCCTTCACGCAGGACGAACACGGCGTGACGATCCGCGCGGAAGACGCGCACGGACGTATCACCGCCATCCGCGCCGCCTACCTGGCCGGCTGCGATGGCGGCAACAGCGTCGTGCGGCGTACGCTGGACGTGCCCTTTGAAGGCCGCACCAAGCCCAACCAGTGGATCGTGGTGGACGTGCGCAATGACCCGATCGGCACGCCACATATCTACATGCACTGCGACCCGACGCGTCCCTATGTGTCGGCCGCGCTCCCGCACGGGATCCGCCGCTTCGAGTTCATGGTCATGCCCGGCGAGACGGAAGAGGAGCTGTCCCGGCCGGAGAACCTCGCCGCGCTGATCCGCAAGGTAGTGGCCGATCCGGACAAGGTCGACTACATCCGCAAGCGCGTCTACACCCATAACGCGCGCCTGGCGCGGACGTTCCGCGTCAAGCGCGTGCTGCTGGCGGGCGACGCGGCGCACATCATGCCGGTCTGGCAGGGGCAGGGCTACAACAGCGGCATCCGCGACGCGAGCAACCTGGGCTGGAAGCTGGCGATGGTGGTCAAGGGCGTGGCGCAGGACCGGCTGCTGGATACCTACAGCATGGAGCGCCGCGCTCATGCGCGCTCGATGATCCACCTGTCCGAAGTGGCGGGCGATATCTTCGCGCCCGCCAGCCGCTTCGGCGCGTCGCTGCGCGATGGCCTGACCTGTGTGCTGAACGTGTTTCCCTCGGTCAAGCGGTACTTCGTGGAGATGCGCTTCAAGCCCATGCCGCGTTATGAATCGGGCGTGGTGCTATTGCCCGAGCGCCAGGGTGACGACCGGTTCCTCGCGCGCTTGCTGGAGCGCTCCGGCAACTCGCCGCTCGGACGCATGCTGGGCCTGATGAGCGAGAAGCGGGATTCGCTGGTTGGCCGGCTCGTTCACGGCCGCGATCCGGCGGGAAGCTCGCCGGTTGGGCGCATGTTCATCCAGCCAATGGTGCGGACCGAGCAAGGTCATACCGTGCGCCTGGACGACGTGATCGGCAATCGCTTTGCCATCATCGCCTGGGGCGCGGACCCGACCTTTGGCCTGACGCCACAAGCGCGCACCGTCTGGGAAAAGCTGGGCGCGTGCTTCGTCATGGCCAAGCCCGATACGCAGCTTGCCTATCGCGACGACGTGCCGCAAGGGGTGATCGCCATCGGCGACACTGCCGGGCGTCTCAAGGATTGGTTCGGCAAGCTGCCCGGCTCCGTGGTGCTGCTGCGCCCCGACCGCTTTATCGCCGGGTTGTGCTCGCCGCAGCAAGTGTCCGATGCCATCCAGGCGCTGGCCGCAAAGCTCGCGCTGTCCGACGCGTCACCGTCGGCTGACGCTGCGCCGGGCGCTTTGCCCGCGCAGCCAGGCACGCAGCCGGCGCGCGACCACGCCATCGCCTTTGCGCGGGGAGCCTGACATGCCGATGCATCTCGAATGCCTGTCCCACACGCCGCTGCACGGCTACCACGATCCCGCGCCGGAGATCGTGGCCGAAGTGGAGCGCGTGCAGGCCGCGGCGCGCGCTCGCGTGCAAGCCTTTGCGCCGGAGCTGGTGGTGGTCTTTGCGCCGGATCACTTCAACGGCTTCTTTTACGACGTGATGCCGCAGTTCTGCATCGGCGTGGCGGCCAGTGCCATTGGCGACTTCAAGAGCCTGGCGGGCCCGCTCGATGTGCCGCGCGCCACCGCGCTCGCGATGGCGCAGGCGGTGCTGGACCGCGACGTGGATGTGGCCGTGTCGTACCGCATGCAGGTGGACCACGGCTGCGCGCAGGCGCTGGAAGTCCTGCTGGGCGGGCTGGACGTTTGCCCGGTCATCCCTGTCTTCATCAACTCGGTGGCGCCGCCCATGGCAACGTGCCGGCGTGCGCGGCTGCTTGGCGACGCGATCGGACGCTTCCTGCAGGGCCTGGGCAAGCGTGTGCTGGTGGTGGGGTCGGGCGGCATCTCGCACGAGCCGCCCGTGCCGGAAATCGCCTCGGCCGATGCGCAGGCCGCCGAGCGCCTGATTGCCGGGCGCAATCCGCCGCCCGAGTCGCGTGCTGCCCGCCAGGCGCGTACCGTGGCCGCCGCGCAAGCGTTCACCAAAGGCGACAGCCCCCTGCATCCGCTCAATCCGGCATGGGACCGCGCCTTCCTGGAACGGCTGGCCGGCGCAAACCTTGCAGCGGTGGATGCCATGCGCAATGACGACATCACGCGCGACGCCGGCAAGTCGGCGCACGAGATCCGCACCTGGATCGCCGCCTTTGGCGCGCTGGCGGCCGCCGGGCCTTACCAGGCATCGATCGAGTACTACCGGCCCATCGACGAGTGGATCGCAGGCTTCGGCGTGATGCAGGCCCAGCCCGCCACCGGGCACGCATAACCCAACCAGGACCAACCATGTCAAACCAGGAAATGACGCTCGCGCTCGCCAGGCGGCTGCGCGAGGCAGAGCAGAGGCGCACGCCGGTCGAGCCGCTGCGCGGCGAAATCCCGCCGGGCGATGCAGCGATGGCTTATGCCATCCAGCGCGCCAACGTCGACGCGTGGCGGGCCCAGGGCCGCCGCGTGGTTGGCCGCAAGATCGGCCTGACCTCGCTCGCGGTGCAGCGCCAGCTTGGCGTGGACCAGCCCGACTTTGGCACGTTGTTTGCCGACATGGTCTTCGGCGACGACGAGCCGATTCCGCTCGCCCGCACCCTGCAGCCGAAGGCCGAAGCCGAGGTCGCGCTGGTGCTGAGCCGCGATGTCCCAGCTGAGGATGCGACGTTGGTCGACCTGATCAACGCCGTCGCCTACGTGCTGCCTGCGATTGAAGTGGTCGGCAGCCGCATCCGCAACTGGGATATCTCGTACGTGGATACGGTGGCTGACAACGCCTCCAGCGGCCTGGTGGTGCTGGGCGCGGTGCCGGTGCTGTTGGCTGGCCTGGACCTGAAGACCGTGAAGATGGAAATGCTGCGTGATGAGGAGCGAGTTTCCACGGGTTCCGGCGCGGATTGCCTTGGCCATCCGCTTAACGCCGCAGTCTGGCTGGCCCGAAAACTGGCCTCGCTGGGGGACCCGTTGCGTGCCGGCGACCTGATCCTGACCGGTGCGCTGGGGCCGATGGCGGCCGCGGCGCCGGGGCAGTGCTTCGAGGCCCGCATCAGCGGCATCGGCAGCGTGCGGGCACGGTTTGCGCCGGGGTGACGCGCGGCGCCTCAAGCTTTTTCATCTCATTAAAAATACACAAGGAGACAACATGCAACCCACCAGATCCATCCTCGCAGGCGCATTGCTCGTGACCGCCGGCGTGCTTGGCAGCGCCCCCGTCCATGCCGACACGTTCCCCAGCCACCCGCTGACCATCGTGGTGCCGTTCCCCGCCGGCGGCGTGACCGACATGATTGCGCGCCAGATGGCGCAGCAGATGCAGACCGGCCTTGGCAAGCCGGTCGTGGTCGAGAACCGTCCCGGCGGTGGCGGCCAGATCGCGGCGCAATCGGTCAAGCGAGCTGACGCGAATGGCTACACCATGTTCGTGGCCGCCACCGAAATGTTCGCGATCAATCCCGGCCTGTACCGCAATTTCTCGTACGACCCGCTCAAGGATTTCAAGCCGGTGACGGCACTGGCGTCGTCGCCCCTGGTGCTGGTGGTGCCGCAGGGCAGCCCCGTCAATTCCGTCAAGGACCTGGTAGCGCTGTCCAAGAGCAAGCCGAACGGCGTGAACTATGCCTCGCAGGGGATCGGCTCGATCGGCCACCTGCTGGGCGGCTTGTTTGCCGACAAGGCTGGCGGTCACATGACGCACGTGGCTTACAAGGGCTCCGCCCCGGCCTTGCAGGACGTGATGGCCGGGCAGGTCGACATGATGTTCGACCCGGTGATCACCACCTCGCCGCTGATCAAGGGCGGCAAGGTCAAGCCGCTGGCCATCGCCGCGCCGCGCCGCTCGCCTTCGCTGCCGGACGTACGCACGCTCTCCGAACTCGGCATCGGCGGGCTGGATGCCGGCGTCTGGTTTGGCATGGTGGTCAAGGCCGGCACGCCCGATGCCATTGTCGCGCGTCTCAACGAGGCCGCGCTCAAGGCGCTCAAGGCACCCGAGGTGACCAAGCGCTTTGCCGACCAGGGTCTGGAAGCGCTGCCCATGACGCCGCAGCAGTTCGGCGCCTTCCTCAACAGTGAAAGCACGCGTTGGGCCCCGCTGGTCAAGGCCAGCGGCGCCAGTGTGGAATGACGCAAGAGATCCAACAGGAGAGATCCATGACCCGCAAACTGAAGGCCGCCATCATCGGTTCCGGCAATATCGGCACCGACCTGATGATCAAGATCCTGCGCCACGGCGCGTACGTCGAGATGGGCGCGATGGTCGGCATCGACCCGGCATCGGACGGCCTGGCGCGCGCCGCGCGCCTGGGCGTGGCGACCACCCACGAAGGCGTGGAAGGACTGACGCGCCTGCCGGTGTTCGGCGATATCGATGTGGTGTTCGATGCCACCAGCGCCGGCGCGCACGTGAAGAACGATGCGTTCCTGCGTGGCCTGCGGCCGTCGCTGCGCATGATCGACCTGACGCCGGCGGCCATTGGCCCTTACTGCATCCCGGTGGTCAACGGCGATGCGCACCTGGACGCGCACAACGTCAACATGGTCACCTGCGGCGGACAGGCCACCATCCCCATGGTGGCGGCCGTATCGCGGGTGGCGCCGGTGCTGTATGCCGAGATCGTGGCCAGCATCTCCAGCAAGAGCGCGGGCCCCGGCACGCGCGCCAACATCGACGAATTTACCGAGACCACGTCCAAGGCGATCGAAGCGATCGGTGGGGCCAGCAAGGGCAAGGCCATCATCGTGCTCAACCCGGCCGAGCCACCGCTGATCATGCGTGACACGGTGTATTGCCTGAGCGAGATGGCGGACGAGGCCGCCATCGCCGCGTCGATCGACGCCATGGCCGCTGAGGTGCGGCAATACGTGCCCGGCTATCGCCTCAAGCAAAAGGTGCAGTTCGACCGCATCCCGGCGGATGCGCCGCTGGTGGTGCCCGGGGTGGGGCGTGTGAGCGGGCTCAAGACCTCGGTGTTCCTGGAGGTGGAAGGCGCGGCGCACTACCTCCCGGCCTACGCCGGCAATCTCGACATCATGACCAGCGCCGCGCTCACCATCGCCGAGCGGATGGCGAGCTCCATGCTTGCCCAGCGCGCCGCCGCCTGACTCACCTGCAGATAAGGAGTGCCTGCCATGCAAGGCCAAAAGAAGATCTACATTTCCGATGTGACGCTGCGCGACGGCAGCCACGCCGTGCGCCATCAGTACAGCGTCGAGCAGGCCCGGCAAATTGCCAAGGCGCTGGATGACGCCAAGGTCGATTCGATCGAAGTGGCCCATGGCGATGGGCTGCAGGGATCCAGCTTCAACTATGGCTTTGGCGCCCACACCGACCTGGAATGGATCGAGGCCGCAGCCAGCGTGGTCAAGCACGCAAAGATCGCCACGCTGTTGCTGCCCGGCATCGGCACCGTTCACGACCTCAAGGCTGCCTATGATGCCGGCGCGCGTATCGTCCGCGTGGCCACGCATTGCACCGAGGCGGACGTCTCGCGGCAGCATATCGAGTACGCGCGCCATCTGGGCATGGAAGCCGTTGGCTTCCTGATGATGAGCCACATGACCACGCCGCAGAACCTTGCCGCGCAGGCCAAGCTGATGGAGAGCTACGGCGCCACCTGCTGCTATGTGGTGGACTCCGGCGGCGCGCTGACCATGAACGATGTCCGCGACCGCTTCCGCGCCTTCAAGACGGTGCTGAAGCCGGAAACGCAGACCGGCATGCACGCGCACCACAACCTGAGCCTGGGCGTCGCCAACAGCATCGTGGCGGTGGAGGAGGGCTGCGACCGCGTGGACGCCAGCCTGGCCGGCATGGGCGCCGGCGCCGGCAACGCGCCGCTGGAGGTCTTTATCGCGGCCGCCGAGCGCATGGGATGGGACCACGGCTGCGACCTGTACAAGCTGATGGACGCGGCCGATGACATCGTGCGTCCGCTGCAGGACCGTCCCGTGCGGGTCGACCGCGAAACGCTGGCGCTGGGCTATGCCGGGGTGTACTCGAGCTTCCTGCGCCACAGCGAGGCCGCGGCGAGCAAGTATGGTCTGAAGACCGTCGACGTGCTGGTGGAGTTGGGCCGCCGGCGCATGGTGGGCGGGCAGGAAGACATGATCGTCGACGTGGCGCTGGATTTGCTGAAGGCGCACTAAGGTCATCGGCGTGACGCCTCAGGTTTCATGTTATCTGGCACGCTGCTTGCGGCTCAGTGCCTCGGCAGACAACACGACGCCGCCTCCCCGCTTTCGCCAGGCAGGCGGCGTGTCGCGGCGACGGAGAACGTCGCCGCGGGCAAAGTGCGTTATGTCGCCTAAGGTCAGTCGCCTAAGGTCAGTCGCGTTGGGTCGCGTCAGGTCCCGAAGGCTATTGGGGCGGCTGTTGCAGCCCCAAGCGGCTAGCGTTGGCCTTGCTGGCCACTCTTCTGGCCTTGCTGGCTTTGTTGCCCAGCCTGATCGGTCTTCTGGCCTTGCTGGCCTTGCTTGTCATGGCCGCGATCCTGCTGCTGTTGCTGGCCGCCCTTCTGATCCTGGCCACCTTGCTGTCCGCCTTGTTGGCCGCCTTGCTGGTGCTGCTTGCTTTGGTCTTGCTGGCCTTGGCCGGGTTGCTGTTGCTGTCCCATCTCTGTCTCCATGGCGCGGCGGTAGTGCCGCGAGAGGGAAAGGTGCAAGGCGCGTGCCACGGCTTGTGCGCTGGCGCCACATGGGAGGGTTTTGCCGCGGCTGATACCCGGGAAATGCCTGTCTGGCATGGGATGGCGCAGCCTTTCGCTTTCCTCGTCCATACAGATGCTGCGTCGGACACGCACCGCAAGTCGGTGGATCTGCACTTGCCAGGGCCCGCTAGCGGGGTCTTGCCAGCCCTTTTTACAAATCCCGCAGGTTTTTACAAGCGGGCCGGCAGCGCCACTGACAGTACGAAGCAGACGATCAGCGGCTGCACGGTCACCGCCAGGGGCCGGCCTCTTATGCCGCCAGGTGCAAGCGCGACGCCGGACCCGGCGGGGTTCCGCGGATGTCGTCAGGTTCGAGCAGGCTCAACGCGGCAGGGCCCAGCGTGTTCGCGCAAGCGGAGGTCAACGCAGCAACGCTGCCCAGGCCCACTTGCGCGGCCAGCCAATCGGTGCGCACGCCGCTGCCGCCCGCAAGCAGGTACACCGCGCGCGCGACGCGCTGCTCGCGCAGCAGCACGCCTAGCGCCTCGCCCTCGGCGAATAGCCGTGCGCGTACCAGCCGCGGGGTGACTTCCCATCGCTGCGCGACCAGTGCCGCATTCCACGGTAGCCGAGGCTGGCCGAAGATCTCGCCGGCAAGCGCGCGTGACCAGTGTTTCTCCGAATGGCACGGGCAGCCCGGCAAGGTGGCCAGGGTCATGCGCGGGCATGCGTCGTCCGGCACTTCCTGCAGCGTGATGGCGGTGCTTTGGCCCGGCGCCGGCAGCAGGTCGCAATCGAAGTACGCAAACGCCGGCACCACGAACGGGTTGCCAGGCGTTACCTCCCGCCGCGCGTTCGCGTCGCGCAGGCGCGCGGTGCCATGCCGCGCATCGACGCGCACGGCAAAGGGGAAGCGCAGGTGAGACAGGCGCAGATCGGTGCTGCTGACGAGGGCCATGCGAAGCTCAGGTGACGCAGGCTGGCGCGCATCGGGCGCGGCGCCAGGGGAAAAATCGCATTGTACGGCTTCGCGCGGCCAGTGAGTTTCACGATGCCGAAGGAGGGTTTCAACGCCAGCCTTGGCCGCGACCGCTGCGCTATGGCCGCTGCCTACAGCTCCGACAGGCCAAAGTGACGCAAACGCTCAAGGTCGGTCACCCGGATGCTCTGGTACGACAAATCGACCATGCCCTCCGCCGCCAGGCGCCGCAGCGCCTGGTTGACCCGCTGGCGCGAGAGCCCCGTCAGCAGGCCGATCTCCTCCTGGGACAGCTCCAGCACCGCGCTGGTACGGGGGTACAGCGCCGGGTGGAAGAGCTGGGCAACCGCCTGCGCCACGCGGGCATCGACGCTCAGCAGCCGCTCGTTCTGCACGGTGGCGATGAACTGGCCCATGCGCTCGTTCAACTGGCGCACCACAAAGCTGGCAAACGGCAGGCTTTCGCTGAGCAAGGTATGGAACACGGTGTCGGGCACCAGCGCCAGGCGGGAGTCGCGGATGGCGATCACATCGTATCTCCGCGCTTCGCGCTTGATGACACTGCCTTCTCCGCACCAGCCGCCTGCCGGTACCCCCGAAAAGGTGCAACCGCGCCCATCCGGCGTGTAGACCGCGAGCTTGATCAGGCCGGTCTCCACCCCGATCCAGTAGCGCGATGGCTCGCCACGATGCGCGATGAAGGCGCCAGCGGCAAAATCCTGCACCACCACCTGCCGCGCTGCCAGCGCCTGGTGGCTGGGCGCGAGCGCGGCGAACCATTCATGCTGGGAAAGCAGGGCGGCATGCCCGGTGCAGGGCGGTGGCGTCGTGATATCTGCGGGGGGAGGGGTAGGCGATCTGGGTGTGGCTGCGGGCAGGCTGGGCATGATTTCGGCTTGGCCCGGCACGGGCATTGTCATCCGGACGACAGAGCTTGGTCCTGTGCGATGATAGCCTTGCACAGTGAAAAGTAACAGCGACCGGCGGCGCGCGGCTCATCCTGAGGGCCAATACCCGCATAGCCGGCGCATGCGGAGACTACGGCAATGCCAAGCGATTTCGACACTGGCCTGGGCAAGAACCCGGCCAATCACGTACCCCTCACACCCATCGATTTCCTGGCGCGCGCCGCCAGCGTGTATGGCGACCGGCTGGCCATCGTGCACGGCCCGGTACGCCAGAACTGGCGCGACACCTACGCGCGGGCACGGCGCCTGGCCAGCGGGCTGGCACGCCTGGGCGTGGGCAAGGGCGATACCGTTGCGGCCTTGCTGCCCAATACGCCTGCCATGGTGGAGGCGCACTTTGGGGTGCCGATGGTGGGCGCGGTCCTCAATGCGCTGAATATCCGGCTTGATGCTTCCAACCTGATCTTCATGCTGCGCCATGGCGAAGCGCGGGTGCTGCTGGCCGATACCGAGTTTGCCGACCTGGCGCGGCAGATCGCCAACGAGATTCCCGGGCTGAAGGTGGTGGCGGTGCTGGACGCGCTCGGCCCGCAGGACGCCCCGGCCTTCGGCGAGACCGACTATGAGCGCCTGCTGGCCTCGGGCGACCCGGAGTTCGCCTGGCAAATGCCCGCTGACGAGTGGGATGCGATCGCGCTCAACTACACCTCGGGCACCACCGGCGACCCCAAGGGCGTGGTCTATCACCATCGCGGCGCGGCCATCAACGCCATCTCCAACATCCTGGAGTGGGACCTGCCCAAGCACGCGGTGTACCTGTGGACGCTGCCGATGTTCCACTGCAACGGCTGGTGCTTTCCGTGGACCATCGCGGCACGCGCCGGCGTCAACGTCTGCCTGCGCAAGTTCGAGCCCAAGCTGGTGTTCGACCTGATGCGCGACGAGGGCGTGACGCACTATTGTGCCGCGCCGATCGTGCATACCGCGCTGGTTAACGCCCCGCCGGCGTGGCGCGAAGGCCTGCGCGGCCCGGTGCGCGGCATGGTCGCGGGTGCGCCGCCGCCCGCCGCGGTGCTAGCGCAGATGGAGGCCATGGGCTTCGCGTTGACCCACGTCTATGGCCTGACCGAAACCTACGGCCCCGCCGCGGTATGCGCCGAGCAGGACGACTGGGCCGGCCTGTCGCAAGAGGACCGCGCCACCAAGAAGGCAAGGCAGGGCGTGCGTTACCACCTGCAGACGGAGGTGGCCGTGCTGGACCCGGACACCATGCAACCGGTGGCCTCGGACGGCGAGGAAATCGGCGAGATCATGTTCCGCGGCAACATCTGCATGAAGGGCTACCTCAAGAACGAGAAGGCCACGCGCGAGGCATTTGCCGGCGGCTGGTTCCATACCGGCGACCTGGGCGTGTGCACGCCGGACGGCTACGTCAAGATCAAGGACCGCAGCAAGGACATCATCATCTCCGGTGGCGAGAATATCTCCAGCGTGGAAGTGGAGGACGCGATCTATCGCCATCCCGCCGTGCTGGCCGTGGCGGTGGTGGCGCAGCCGGATGTGAAATGGGGCGAGACGCCCTGCGCGTTCGTGGAACTGAAGGATGGCGCCAGCGCCACGGCCGAGGAGCTGATCGCCCATTGCCGCACCCTGCTGGCGGGCTTCAAGGTGCCCAAGGCGGTGTACTTCGGGCCGTTGCCCAAGACATCGACGGGCAAGATCCAGAAGTTCGAGTTGCGCAAGAAGGTCAAGTCGGATGCGGCGATCGACGTATAAGGGCTTTTTCCGAAGTCGCCAGATACGCCAGAGCAATAGCCCAGAGGGAATCCCCTTCGATAAGGATAGTAAGCTAACAGTACTCATTCATGAGGTTTCACATTTCCCGGAGGCGATGAACTCTGAAGACAAGTGGTACAACATTCTCCTGTCAAGGCTTCGGGCCAAAGCGCGCAATCAGTTTTGCATCGTCAATGCAGACAACATCGCATACTACGTGACGAACATTCCAAATTGGAGCTACAGGCCGCCAGCATGGAAACCGTGATGAAAAAGCTGCTCGTTGCATTCGTATTGCTCTGTGTGTTGCCTGCCTATGCCTGCCGCCCTGCATTCTTGACGCACGAACCCATCTTTGAGCGTGGGGCGGCGAAGCTCTCCGCTCCCGAAATTGCTCGGCTGGCCGCGTGGCGCAGTGATACGCGGCAAGCGTTTCCTGCGGGCTTTGAGGTATTCATGTCGCTGTGGCGGAACGAGAGCGCCGGAATCTCCAGGAAGCTTGCCGAAGCGCGTGCTCGTTGGCTTGCTGATCTGCTTGAGCACATGGATGTCAACGGCGCCGACATTCACCAGCCAGAGATTCGCGACATCGACAACCACTACGTCCCATCAGCGGATGCCGCCACGTTCCTGAACACCGTTACGATAGCTGTAAACCCGCGATGCCCGCACGCATGTTGCGACAAAGCGAGTCGGTGAGTTGTTCTCCGTGCCTACTGGGGCGTGTCCCCTGGTGCGGGGGCGCCCTGGGCCGGCTACCCACCTGCAGGCAGTGTCCCTGACGCTCTCTAAATAACCTCAGACAAGGCCTTGGCGAAAGCAGGGAGAAAACCGGCCATGCCGCCGTCTCAGGCGCGCAGATAGCCTTCAGCCAGCGCCACCCAGCAAGCAGCGCCAAGCGGAATCAGCTGGTCGTTGAAGTCATATCCGTCATTGTGCACCGAGCAGCCCACCCACTCGCCGGTGCCATTGCCCAGCGCAAAATAGCAGCCCGGCATCCTCTCCAGCATCCACGCGAAATCCTCGCTGCCCATCTGCATGGACGGCGGCACCTGGATGACCTTGTCGCTGCCCAGCACGCTGGCCACGGCCTGCCGTGCGATGGCGGTTTCTTCCACGGTATTGCAGATCGCGGGCGCCAGGCGCTCGTAGGCGATGTCTGCCGTCACGCCGCACGAGGCGGCCTGGTGCGTCACCACCTCGCGAATGCGGGTCTCCAGCAGGTCTCGCACCTGCGCCACGGTGGCGCGCACGCTCAGCTTCAGCGTCGCGGTCTCCGGGATGATGTTGTAGGTGCTGCCGGCCTGCATCTCGCCCACGCTAATCACGGCGGCGTCGACCGGCGCCACATTGCGCGCCACGATGCCTTGCAGCGCCATCACGGTCGAGGCGAGGGCCAGCGTGGGATCGGTGGCGCGGTGGGGCATGGCGCCATGGCCGCCCTTGCCGCGGAACGTGATCGTGGCGCGGTCCGAGGAGCCGCCCATCGGGCCGCTCTGCACTACCGCCATGCCCACCGGCAGGCCGGGCGCATTGTGAAAGGCGTAGATCGCGTCGCAGGGGAAACGCTCGAACAGGCCGTCGTTCATCATGGCCAGCGCGCCGGTCATGCCTTCCTCGTCGGGCTGGAAGATCAGGTTGAGGGTGCCGTCGAAGTGGCGCGTGGCGGCCAGGTACTCGGCAGCGGCCAGCAGCGTGGCGGTGTGACCGTCATGGCCGCAGGCGTGCATGCGTCCTGCTACCTGGCTGGCATAGGGCAGGCCGGTGCGCTCCTGCAGCGGCAGCGCGTCCATGTCGGCGCGGATACCGATGGTGCGCGCACCGTTGCCGACCTTCAGTTGTGCCACCAGCCCGTGGCCGCCCACGGCGTGCACGCTATAGCCCCATTCGCGCAGCAGCGCGGCGGCCATTTCGGCGGTGCGTGGCACGTCGGCGCCCAACTCTGGGTGGGCGTGGATGCGGTGGCGCAGTTCGGCGAAGCGCTCGGCGGATTCGGTCAGTGCCGGCGGGATGTTTCCTGGGTGCTTGGTCATGGCTGCAGGGTGTGTGTCGTGCGTTCGGAAGGGATGGGTTTTGCGCCGCGGGTCAGTCGCGGCCGGGGTGGCTGGGGAACAGCGCCAGCGCGGTCAGGCTGATGCAGGAGGCCGCGATCAGGTACCCGGCAGGCGCCATGTTGCTGCCCGTGGCGCTGATCAGCCAGGTCACGATCAGCGGGGCGAAGCCGCCGAACACGGTCACGCCAAAGCTGTACATCAGCGACATGCCGGTGGCGCGTTGGTGGCGCGGCAGCGCTTCCATCATCAGGGCGGCACCCGCGCCGCTGCCGACCGAGCCCAGGGTCACGGCCCCGCCGATCAACGCCATGGTGAGCGGCAGGCTGGGGCCCGCGGATAGCAGCGTGAAGTTGGGGTAGACCAGCGCCAGCGAAGTCAGCCCGCCGGCAAACAGCAGGGGCTTGCGGCTCGGCAGCCGGTCGGCCAGCAGGCCGAACAAGGGCGCCATCACCAGCATGGCAGCGCCTGCCGTGCATGCCGCCAGGAAGGCGGTGACAGGTGGCATATGCAGAGCGCTCACCAGGTAAGTGGGCATGTAGAACACCATGATGTACATGGATGAGGTGCTGCCGGTCATCAGCAGCATGCCCAGCAGCAGCGTGCGGCCATGTTCGCGAAACACCTTGCCGACGCCGCCATGCGCGCTGCCGCCTTCGTGGGTTTCTTGCAGGTGCCGGCGGATATACATGCCCACCGGCGCAATCAGCAGGCCAAGCATGAACGGCAGGCGCCAGCCCCACGCAAGCATGGCGTCGGGGCTGAGCAAGGCCGATGCCGCGGCACCGGTCAGCGCGCCCAGCAGCGCGGCCCCGCCTTGCGTGGCGGCTTGCCAGCTGACCAGGAAGCAACGGTTGCGCTTGCTGGCGGTCTCCAGCAGCAGGGCCGATGCGGCGCCGATTTCCCCGCCAGCCGACAAGCCTTGCAGCAGCCGGCCGATGACCACCAGCACGGTGGCGGCCATGCCAATGCTTGCATGGGTGGGCGTGAAGGCGATCAGCGCGGTGCCTGCCGTCATTAGCACGATGGTGAGCGTGAGCGCCGCCTTGCGGCCGCGCTGGTCGGCCAGGTTGCCGATCAGCACCGCGCCCAGGGGACGCATCACGAAGCCGACACCGAAGGTGGCGAAAGACAGCAGCAACGATGCCAGCGGGCTGCTCGACGGAAAGAACAACTTGCCGATGGTGGCGGCAAAGAAGCTATAGACCGTGAAGTCGTACATTTCCAGCCCGTTGCCGATGGCGGCGGCAACGATGGCGCGGCGCGAGTGCGGGCGGGCGGCAGTGGCAGGCACGGCGCCGGCCGGGTGGCCTGGTGCGGTGTGGGCGATGGTCATGCTGTCCTCCTCGGGTGGGGTAGATGGGCAGCGGGTGCGGCGTGGCCCCGTTACTCTCGGTGTGGGGGCATGGTAGGGGCCGCGCGCTGGATAAGCACTTCGCTTTTTTTCATGGGTATGAGCATTGGGAATCAGGGGGCGGCCGCCGATTGGGCGCGCGGCGTCAGGCAATGGGCTGTTTTCATTGCCCTTCGATTCGATTGTTGCCCGTAACTAATTGATTGTTATGGGTTTTAATCGGGGATGGGTTTGCGTCATCGCGTCATGCCGGGCCAGCGCGGTGCTGGGGCATTGCCTGGCCCGGATGCGCGTTGCCGGCGCATGCGGGACCGCTCACTGGGCGGCGGTGCTGCCCGGTGGCGGATAGTGGCTCGCCAGCGCTTGCAGCACGGCGTCGTGCAGGCGCGCCGCCGCCCACGTCAGCACATGCCGGTCGCGCGTGACCAGCGAGATGATGCGGTCGGGCACGGGCTCGGCGACCTCGATGAAATCCATCCGCTCGGTGATGTACTGGCTGCCAAGCGACTCGCTGGAAAGCAGGATCAGGGTGTCAACCTGCCAGCAAAGGTCCAGCGCCAAGCCCATCGATGTGCACTCGACCACCCGGGGCGGCACCGCCAGGCCGTTACCCGCGAACAACTGATGAAAAGGTGAGCTCGCATCGGACAGCGGGTCCAGCGCGAGCCAGTCCGCCTGCTGCAGCACGCGCACCGAACGTGCCGCGCGCAGCGCATGCCCGCGCCGGGCACCGATCACGGTCGGCAGCCGGCACACCTGGGTGCAGTCCAGCCCGCGATCCAGCGGCAGCAACTGCGAGGTCACCGCGAAATCCATGGTGCCCTCGCGCAGGTGCTCCAGCAACTGCGCCGGGCGCATCTCCAGCACCCGCAGCCGGGCGTTCGGGAACTCGCGGCGGAAGGTACTCAGGCAGGCCGCCATCGGCCGCATCAGCGCCGTGACCGGCGTCACCCCCACGGTGATCTCGCTTTGCACCGTGCCTTTCATGTCTTCCAGGTCTTCGCGCGCGCGGCGCACATTCTCGCTGATCAGCCGCGCATGCGAGACCAGCCGCTGACCAAAGGGCGTGAGCTGCACGCCCTTGCTGGAGCGCACAAACAAGGTGGCACCGACGCTGCTCTCCAGCTCCTTGATCGCCTTGCTCAGTGCGGGCTGCGTCAGGTGAAGGATGCGCGAGGCTTCCTGGATGCTGCCGGTTTCGGCAACGGCGGCC
Organism: Cupriavidus sp. GW821-FHT02F09; assembly: GCF_059421605.1. Classification (NCBI taxonomy): domain Bacteria; kingdom Pseudomonadati; phylum Pseudomonadota; class Betaproteobacteria; order Burkholderiales; family Burkholderiaceae; genus Cupriavidus; species Cupriavidus sp. GW821-FHT02F09. The sequence goes on along the minus strand of NZ_JBWKVH010000018.1, from coordinate 107,585 downwards.
AGGGCGCGCAGCTGGTTGAGCTTCATGTGGTGGCCTGCTGGATCGTGGGCGGACATGTTAATGGCAAAGCGGGCGGCGTGAAAGGATGGGAGCCTGGTGCGGTGATCGGCATGCGAGGTGGCCGTGAGGTGGTCTTGAGGTGGCTTTCAGCCGGGCGCCGGAACCGTTGGCATGCTCCTTGCGCGGGGAACTGCATCCGGCTTGCGCTAGAATGGCAAGCCTAGCCACTGTAAGCAATCATGATGCGCTGCCATCCGGGCGTGCCTGATTCATCTTGCGTTAGCGCGTGCGCACCGATATTGTGCATCGGTGCGCCGCCGACGAAGCTGCGCCGCAGTAGCCATCTTTTTCTCGCAGCGCTTCGTCTGCCTTACTCTCAATATCCCATGCAGCTTGACGACACCAACCCGCAAAACTCCTTCCTGAACACCACGCGCAAAGAGCGCAAGCGTGTGCAGGTGTACCTGGTCAGCGGCATCCGGCTCGTCGGCTCCATCGAGTCCTTCGACGCATTCGTGGTGATGCTGAGCACGCCCGGCGGCATGCAGACCATCTACAAGCGCGCCATCTCGACGATCCAGCTGGATACCGGCACGCGTCCTCCCGGCGGCGGTGGCGGCGCACGTCCGCCCGGCGCAGGCCCGCGGACGCCGGGCTCTGGCCCCCGTCCGCCGCGCGTGTCTTCAGAAGGCAACGCCCAGGCGCCCCTGGTGGTAACGCGCAAGCGCCGCGCCATGGCGCCTGGCGGTTCAAACGAGTAATGCTGGCCGCCCACCCCGGGCGGGGTGGCCTTCTACGTTCCGCCTGACCCGCTCATTGCCGCGCTCATGGCCGGAACTGCTGCGTACCGTCTTCCTTGAATCCGATGCCGATCTGCGCCCGGATGACCGCAGGACGCAAAGGCGAGGACATACGCTGGCTCGCGCTGTGGGGTGTGGCGACGGCAGTGCAGGCGTAGCGCTGCGGTGCCAGTCAATCGCGCCCCGGCCGGGAGGCCGGGGCCTTGCGAAAAGCGGTGAGGCTGCCTCGCGTCAGTTGCCGATGCCGAGCAGCTCGACTTCAAAGTTCAACGTGGCGTTCGGTGGGATCGTGCCGGGTACGCCGCGCGCGCCATAGGCGGTCGGCCCCGGGCACACCAGCTTGGCCTTGCCGCCGACCTGCATCTTCTGCACGCCTTCCGTCCAGCAGGGAATGACGCGGTTCAGCGGGAACGAGATCGGCTGTCCGCGCTTGTAGGAGCTGTCGAACTCGGTGCCGTCGGTGAGCGTGCCGCGATAGTGCACCTTGACCACATCGGAGGCTTTCGGCGTGGCGCCGGTGCCCTTGACAATGGTCTGGATGGACATGCCGGACGGCAGGGTTTCCGCGGCCGGGGCGGCAGCGTGAGCGATGGACGCCATGCCCAGGGCGGCAAGTAGCAGTGCAATCTTCTTCATATGTCAGCTGGCAGAGTGGAGGGGGAAAGTTGGCCGGTCGCGCCGGCCTGAAAACCAGCATCTTAAACCGGGAATGGGATCCCTCCGGGTTTGTCCACCGCTACCGGCGTGGCCGCCAGGCTTGCCAAGCCACTCGACGGCAAGGCACCACGGCATCAAGGCATGACTGGCGGACGGTAAGGCAGCGTTGAAGCAAAGGCCCACAGCATGAACAGCACAAGCGGCGCGTGGACTAGCAACTGGGTGAAAGTAAACCCGACCACGTCCTTGGCCCGGATCCCCAGCACGCCCAGCAGCGGGAGCATCCAGAACGGGTTGATCAGGTTGGGCAGCGCCTCCGCGGCGTTGTACACCTGCACCGCCCAGCCCAGGTGGACTTGCAGTTCATTGGCAGCCTGCATCACGTAAGGCGCCTCGATGACCCATTTGCCGCCGCCCGATGGCACGAAGAAGCCCAGGACGGCGGAATAGACGCCCATCACCGCGGAGAACGATTCCTTGGTGGCGACCGAGACGAAAGCCGATGCCAGGTGGTGCGACAACGTCGTGCCATCCATTCCAGCTGCCTTGGTGAGGATGAATGCGATGCCGCCATACAGCGGAAACTGGATCAGCACCCCCGCGGTGGATGGCACGGATCTGGCCACGGCGCGCAGGAAGCGCTTGGGACGCCAGTTCAGCAGCATTCCCAGTATCAGGAACAGGAAGTTGTAGGTGTTGAGGTTGGAGATCGCGAGGATCGGGTCCTTGGTGGTGAACTCATGCACCAGCCAACCGGCGCCGAGGGCTACGATCAGCAGGGTCAGCAAGGGGCTGTACTCCAGCCATTCGCCGGGACGCGTGGGGCGGCCAATGCCATCGCCTGCATCGTCGATATCCACGCCCATGTCCTGCGCGGTGCGCGCGCGCTCGCCCGCCGGCGCTGAAAAATATGCTACCAGCAAGGAAGCGACGATCAGCACGGCCGTCATCGCCATCGATTGCCACAGGAAGATGGTCTGCGAAAACGGAATCACGCCGGTGATATCCAGTAGCGACTTGGGCAGGCTGGCGGGGTTGGCCTGCAACTGCGCAGCGGACGAACTTAAGCCCAGTGCCCAGGTGGCACCCATCCCCAGGTAGGCGGCGGCGCTGGCCGCGCGATAGTCCACGCGCAGCCCGGTGCGTCGTGCAATGGCCCGCACCAGCAACCCGCTGAAGATCAGGCTGATGGCCCAGTTGAGCAGGGAGGTCAGCAGGCTGACCAGCGCGACAAAGGCGATGGCGCCGCGCGCCGTGCGCGGCAGGGCGGCTAGCCGCTCGATCAGCAGGGACGCCGGGGGCGAGGCCGCCACGACGTAGCCCGAGATGGCCACCACCGCCATCTGCATGGTGAACGGGATCAGGCTCCAGAAGCCGTCGCCAAATGCGCGGGCTACGCCTTGCGCGGGCGCGCCGATGGCCATCGCGCCAAGCGCCACGACGATCACCGCGATGGCGGCGAAAATATACGAGTCGGGGAACCAGCGCTCGGACCAGTCGGTGACCTTGACGGCCAGGCGCTCCAGTCCGCCGCGGCCCGGGTGGTCCGGGTGTTCAGGCTGTTCCGTTGTGTCCAGGGATAGGGGGGTGCTTTTCATGCTTGTCTCCTTGCATTGCCATGGCTTTCTGCGCGCGGCGTGGTGCGCGGCGAGCCTTCGAATCCTCCATAAGCCATGACGGCGGCCGCGAGGTCTTCCAGCGCGGTGCCGACGGCCTTGAAGACGGTGATCTCCGTGTCATCCGCGCGGCCGGGATGGCGCTGCTGGCACAGGTCCGCGAGCGTGGCCCGGATGTGGGCGGCCTTGAGCACGCCAGCCTCGATGGGGTGGAGCAGGTCGCCGGCCTTGAGCACGGCTTCGCTGGTATCGACGAAGACGGAGGTTGACTCGAAGCAGCCGTCGTCGGCCTCGCGCATGGCTGGCGTGAAGCCGCCGATCAGGTCCAGGTGGGTGCCGGGCCTGAGCCACGCGCGCTGCACGAGCGGCGAGGTGGAGAGCGTGGCCGAGGTCACGATGTCAGCGTCTTCGCAGGCGGCGGCGATCGTCGGGACAAAGCGCGCCTCGAAGCCGTCGGCCAGCAGTCTTGCCGCCAGCGCTTCGCCTTGGCTCGCGTTGATATCCCAGACGGCAACGCGCTGGATCGGCCTGACGGCGCGATAGGCATGGGGCAGCAGGCTGGCAACGCGGCCCGCGCCGAGCACCAGCATCGACGAAGCATCATTGCGGCTCAGGTAAGAGGCCGCCAGCGCCGACGCGGCGGCGGTGCGCCTGGACGTGATCTCGTTGCCATCGATCATGGCCAGCGGCTTGCCGGTGCACGCATCGTGCAGCAGGTAGGTCGAGTACAGGCCCGGCAGCCCGGACAGCGTATTGCCCGGGTAGATGGTCACGGTCTTCACGCCGAGATAGGCGCCGGCCTGCCACGAGGGCATCAGCAGCATCGTCCCCGGCGCCGCGCCGTGCGGATCGATGACATGGCTGTGGCGCTGGGGGACCTCGCAGCCGCGGATAAACGCGTCGCGCAGGGCGGGCACGAGCCTGGCGAACGGCAGCAGCGCGCGGGTGGTGTCGGAGTCGAGTATCAGCATCTTGGCTTGGGTGGGGTTGGAAAAAGGGCGGCGGCGGGCGCGATCACGCGTTCAGCACGATGTCGCTGGCGGGCACGGCCTGGCACGCCAGGCACATGCCGGCATCCTCGGGTTCCTCGCCATGCAGGTGCCGGGTGCGGCCCGACAGGACGGAAACCGCGCAGCTCTCGCACTGGCCGACCCGGCAGCCGCTGGGCAGTGCCAGGCCGAGTTTTTCAGCGAAGCCCAGCAGGGGGCCGTCCGCCGAGCGCCAGGTGCCGGTGGTGCCGGACCTGGCGAACACCACATTGAACTGCTGGCCGGGCCCGGCCGCCACGCGCTCGGGCGAGCGGAACACTTCGCGCAAGATGTCGGCGCGCGGCACGCCACGCTCGGCGAGCGCATTGGCGAAGGCGGTCATCATTGGCGCGGGGCCGCACATATAGACGAGCGGGCGCTGGCCGAGCAGTTCGGCGGGGACATGCTCGGCGCTGACGCGTCCGGCCACGTCGTAGTCGACGCCGGGCACGTCGCCTTGCGCGGGACGGTCGTAGAAGTTGACGACTTCCAGCGTCGGCAGGGTTTGCCGCAGCGCCCGGATGCGTGACCGGAACGCATGGGCCAGGCCGTTCTGGTTCGCGTACAACAGCAGCATCCTTGACGGATCGGCGAGCCCGGCCAGCGATTCGAGCAGGCTGATGAACGGCGTGATGCCTATCCCGCCGGCCAGCAGCACCAGGGGGCGCCGGGTGCGCACCGGCATGACAAAGGTGCCGGATGGCGCGCGCAGCGAGACGATGTCGCCAACCGCAAGGCACAGGTTGATATGCGACGAAGCGCGCCCGAACACGGCCTCGCCGGCATCGGTCAGGCCAGCAGCGCGGCGCACGGAGATCGAGTAGCCGCGCCGCGCCGGCAAGACGGCGGGGCCGGTCAGGGAATACGAGCGCACGATCTCTTCGCCGGCGGGCGGCACGGTGAGCTTGATCGTCACATGCTGGCCCGGCAGGAAGTCCGGCAAGCCGCCACCATCCAAGGGCTCCAGGCATACCGACATGACCTCGTGCGCTTCCTTCGCCAGGCTCGCGACGCGAAAGGCGCGATAGCCGTCCCACCGGCGGCGCGTTACGTCGAAAGCCGGATCGGGCTCGACGTTGCAGCGGTAGGCCCGCAGCGGCACGGAGCCGCTGACCGGATCGATGCTGTCCGCGGCGATCAAGCCATTGTAGTTGCTGTTGTTCTCGCCCGTGACGCCCAGCGCGGTTTGCGCAAGCGCATCGCAGCGCTGCCACCAGCCAAACTCGCCGACCACCACGCGGGGATGCAGGCCTTCCCGGACCTTGGCGATAAACCTTGCGCTGCCGATGGACGTGGTCACCCGGATCGCATCGCCGCTGGCAATCCCGCGCGCGGCCGCCAGCGCGGCCGGGATTTCCGCTTCGGGTTGCAGTGCGCGGCGCCGCAGCGAGGGCAGCCCGCGATGCTGGCTGTGGCAGTAGTAGCCGCTTTTGGCCGAGGTCAGGACAAAAGGATAGGCGCCGCCGGCAGTGTCGTCCGCTTCTTCGGGGCACTGGCCGGCGCGTGGCAGTGGCGGATAGCCGTGACGCAGCAGCTGTTCTGAGTACAACTCCACCAGCCCCGTTTGCGTATGGAAGGCGCGCTCACGCGGCCGGCCCGCATACTTGCGCTCCACGTCGGCAACGGGCACGCGGATGCCTTCCGGCTGCTCGCGCAGCCTGTCCACCGTCAACCCCGACGGGGCGAGCATATGATTCCATCCCGCCTCCAGGCTGCCGCCAAAGAACGCCTGCCCCATGCCCAGCCTGACAGCGAGATCGAACACGATGTCGTTGTCCGAGCGCGACTCGCCGCGCGGCGACACCATGCGCTGGCGCAACTGCACCAGTTGCTCGGCCTCGGCGGAGATCTCGAAGCCGATGCGCAGTCCCTCGCGCTCCCATGGCGTGTTGACCGGCAGCAGGATATCGGCGTAGCGGGAACTGGGGGTTTCGAACAAATCGCAATGGACATAGAAGTCCAGGCTGCGCAAGGCGCGCTCGCCGTCTTCCACATCGGCTTGCGAGAGCAGGGGATTGGTGCCGAATGCCATCAGCGTGCGCACGGCGTAGGGCTGCGCGTGCAGGATCGCCCGGTAAAGGTCGCGCGCGGTGACCCATCCCTGCGCGGGCGGCCCGAGCGGCCTCGCGTCATAGCCCAGCGCCTTGCTCTTCTGCGCCGGCGGCAGCAGGTCGAAGCTGCTGACCGGGTTGTACGGGGGCTTTTGAAAGATCCGGTTGCCGCCCGGCTTGTCGAAACTGCCGGTCAAGGCATAGAGGCAGGCGATTGCCCGGTCCGTCTGGGTTGCGTTGTCGTGCTGGCCAACGCCGGACCAGGCGTGATAGGCCACGCGCCTGGCCGAGCCGAACAGGCTTGCCGCATGGTGGATATCCGCCTGTGCCACCCAGGTGAGCCGCGCGGCTACGTCGACGGGGTAACGGGCGCATTCGCCGGCATACAGGTCGAAGGCGGGTCGGCAAGCGAGCGTGGCCGTGGCTGTGGCTGTGGCCTGGCCCACTTCGAATGTGCCTCTTAGCGCAACATGCTCAAAATCCCGCCCGGCTAGCGCCGATGACGGCCGGGCTTGTCCGGCATGGGCGTCCCAGACCAGGTAGGCATCGCCATCGGCCAGCCCCAGGTCGCGGCCCCGCAGGAAGCGCCCGTTGTCGCAGCGCACCAGCAAGGGGCCATTGGTCCATTGCCGCACGAAGGCCAGGTCGAACGCATTGGCTTCGATCAGCAGGTTGGCGATCGCCATGGCGAGCACGGCGTCCGTGCCCGGCCGCACGCGCAGCCATTGCTCCGCCTGGCCTGCCAGCGCTGTCTCCCTGGGGTCCACCACCAGCAGCTTTGCGCCGGCGGCCCTGCCGGCGCCAATCGCTTCGGCCTGCGACAGCCAGGTGTTGGTCGGGTTATGGCCCCACAACACGATGAGTTCGGCATTGCGGTAATCGGCGGTCGGCATGCCGCAGCCGAAGGTGAAGGCGTGCGCATAGTCCTTGTGCCAGTTGCAGATTTCCGTGGCGTAGCAGGTGTTGGGACTGCCAAAGAGCCGGATAAGCCGCTCGATCCAGTCGATGCTGTCGGATAGCGGCGTGCCGCTCGGCGTGGTGACGGCAAAGGCGACCGATTCGGCGCCGCCCTCACGCCTGGCCTGGAGCAGGCGCTGCGCAACCTCGGCCAGGGCCTCCTCCCAGCTAATGCGCTGCCAGCAGGGATCCGCATCGGTCTTGGGCGTGGTTCGCCGCATCGGATACAAGACGCGGTCGGCGCTATGGACCAGTTCCGGCGCGGATTTTCCCTTCATGCACATTGCCTTGCCCGTGGGGTGCGCGGTGTCGGGGCGCACTGCGATCAGCGCATCGTTCGCCACCACGTTCACCGTGCCGCATCGGGAGCGGCACAACGTGCAGTAGCCGCGCTTGTCTTCCTGAATCATGGTTGTCACCGCATCTTGTCTCCTGACCGGATGCTAGCTAGCATGAGGAAGTATTTCTAATTCATAATTTCGACATAGCAATATCGGAAAAATCGATGCTACCCACCTTAAAGCAACTGCAGCATTTCGTGGCCATCGCCGAGACGGGACAGGTGTCGCGTGCGGCGCTTCGTTGCCACGTATCGCAGTCATCCATGACGGCCTCCCTGAAGGGTCTGGAGGAAGCGGTAGGCGTGCAGTTGTTCACCCGGCACGCCAGCGGCGTGCGCCTCACCGAAGCCGGTACGCGTTTCCTGCGGCATGCGCAGCAGATCGAGGACGCCGTGCTGGATGCGGTGGAAGCCGTCAGCGTGGCGCCGGTAGACATCGCGGGCACGGTGCGCCTGGGCGTGACCGAAACCATCACGGCCTATGTGCTGCCCGGCTTGCTGGAGTCCATCGAGAGAAAGTTCCCCCGGCTGCGGCTTGAGTTGCTGGAGCGGGAACGGCATGACATCGAGCGGGGCATCCTGCGTGGCGAGATCGACATTGCCCTGCTGCTGGTTTCGAACCTGCCCGGGCTCGACCATGTCACCTGCGAAACGCTGCTGCGCTCGCCAAGGCAGCTATGGGGCCATCCCGAGCATCCGCTGATGATGGCGGACCGCATCGGCCTGGCGGACGTGGCGCGGCATGACTACATCCTGCTCGACATGGACGAGCACATTGCCACGGTCGGCAAGTACTGGGGGCAATATGGACTGGCACCGCAGGTCCGCTACCAGAGCTGCTCGATCGAGGCGGTCCGCAGCCTGGTGGCGGCCGGGCGCGGCATTGCCATCCTGTCCGACCTGGTTTACCGGCCGTGGTCGCTGGAGGGGCAGCGCATCGTGCGGCGCGCGATTGCCGACAAGGTGCCGTCGATGGACGTGGGGCTGGTATGGAAGCGCGAGCCCGCCACCCCGGGCAATGTGGTGGCGCTTGCGGACTACCTGCGCAGTGCGCTCAAGGGCAGGGAGAAAGCGCGCATGTGAGCCGGCGGGCCTATGCCAGGATCAGTGGCCGGCGCCGGATTCCCGAAGCCGCACGGGCGGGGCCGGTTTGCCGGCCATTGCCGGCTTCCGGCCTTTGCGGAATATCCGCCGGAGTTCCTTTTTCGCAATGATCCCTTCGCTGCACAGGGGGCACCTGAGCACGGTCAGGAGGAAAGACGAACCCAGTTCGGGCGCATCGATCTCGAGCGTTGCCACTGACAAGTCAGATTTCCTGCAACTTGGACATAGCATGATGGAAGCGGGGAAGGTGGCAGATCAGGGAGCACGAGCGAAGCATCGCTTGCGCTCGCCCGGTTCTTGCTGGCGCGGCGGGCAACGGGTATCGCCATAGGAGCAGAATACGCAGCAGTCCCCGGCCTTGGGTTTCAGCACGGCGTTGCAGTGCCCGCACGTGTAGCACCACAGGCACGCGTCGGTGGGCATGTTCTCGGCGCTCCGGTGTCCGCAATGTGGGCAGGTGATGGTCGACTGCAGTAGGACGGTGCGCATCCCCTTCCCTTAAGGCCAGCTTGCACATAGTCTAGGTGCGTACTCGGGTACGGAGTCAAGCGATGGAATCGGCACTGACGATCGGGCAGGTGGCCAAGGCGGCCAATGTGGGCGTGGAAACGGTGCGCTACTACCAAAGGTGTGGCCTCCTGCCGGTACCCGAGCGAGCGCCTGGCGCCATCCGGCAATATCCACGTGAAAGCCTGCAAAGGCTGATCTTCATCCGCCGCGCGCAGGCGCTTGGATTCGCGCTGGATGAAATCCGCGTCTTGCTGCAACTCAATGACGGTAGCACGTGCGGGACCGCGCGTACGCTGGCTGAACGCAAGCTCCAGGCGGTGGAGGCGCGCCTGGGGGAGTTGCAGGCGCTGCGTACCGACTTGCGCAGGTTGATCGGGCAATGCCACGCCAGCGATGGCACTGGCTCGTGCCCCTTGATTGCAACGCTGTGCGCGTCCTGCTAGCCGTGCAGCATTGCGGGCATCCACAGGGAGGATCGGGGACTTGCCGTACAACGGAAAGCAAGGCGCTGGCAAGCCTGCCCGCGCAACTGCGCGTTGTGCGCGGCCAGCCATGCGACGCCAGTAGCACCCGGCGGCAAACTTGGCTAGAGTGGGAACCTCATACAGTTCGCGTCAAGCATGAGGATACCCATGGAAGCCCAGCGCCTGCAGTTCCCGGGAAGTGATGGTCAGCAACTCTCCGCGCGGCTGGATTTGCCAGTTGGCCCGGTGCGCACTTTTGCCTTGTTCGCCCATTGCTTCACTTGCGGCAAGGACGTGCTGGCGGCGACGCGTATCGCGCAGGCGCTGACGGCACACGGCATCGCCGTGCTGCGCTTTGATTTCACCGGCCTTGGCGGCAGCGGCGGCGATTTCGCCAATACCAACTTCTCGTCCAACGTGGCCGACCTGCTGGCGGCGGCGGACTATCTGCGCCAGCACCACCGGGCGCCAGCCTTGCTGATTGGCCACAGCCTGGGCGGCGCGGCGGTGCTCAGCGCCGCGCACGGCATCCCCGAAGCCAAGGCGGTCGTCACCATCGCCGCGCCGAGCGATCCGAGCCATGTGGTCGGCCTGTTCGGCGACCAGGCCGCACGCATCGAGGCCGATGGAGAGGCCGAGGTCCGGCTCGCCGGCCGTCCGTTCAAGATCAAGCGGCAGTTCATCGAAGACGTGGCCGAGCAGAAGCTGCTCGATAACGTAGCCAAGCTGCGCAAGGCGCTGCTGGTCATGCATGCGCCGCAGGACGACACCGTCGGCATCGATAACGCCACGCAGATCTTCATTGCCGCCAAGCATCCCAAGAGCTTCGTCTCGCTCGACCGCGCCGATCACCTGCTCACGCGCAAGGCCGATGCCGTTTACGTGGCCAACACCATTGCGGCATGGAGCCAGCGCTATCTCGACATCGATGCCCTGGATGTGCCGGCCGCAGTGGCCGAGGAAGGGCTGGTGCGGGTGGAGGAAAGCCACGCCGGCAAGTACCAGCAGCGCATCACCGCCGGGCCGCACCACCTGCTGGCCGACGAACCCGTTTCGTTTGGCGGACTCAACGGCGGCCCCGCGCCTTACGACCTGCTGCTGGCGGGGCTGGGCGCCTGCACCGCCATGACCATGCGCATGTATGCGGACCGCAAGGGCTGGCCACTGGAACACGTGGCCGTGACGCTGCGCCACGAGAAGATCCACGCGACCGATTGCGCGGAGTGCTCCACCACCGAAGGCAAGATCGACTGGATCGAGCGGGAGATCACCATGCGCGGCCCGCTGGACGAGGCGCAACGCGCGGCGCTGATGGAGATCGCCGACAAGTGCCCGGTCCACCGGACCCTGCATTCGGAGGTGGTGGTGCGCACCCATCTGGCGGAGACTGCCGCCGGGTAGGCCGCCGGCACGAACCGGAAGAGATGGTCTGCGGGCTGCCCCTTCCGGTTTTGCCTGGGGCTTCTCAGAGGAAGGTTGTCTCGATTCGCGACGCACCCTTGAGGAACAGCGTCACCGGCGTGCGCTCGCAGATCTGCGCGAGCCGCTCGCGCTCGGCCTCGCCCAGTTCCACGCCGCTAAGCCGGACCTCGCGCCGGATGAAGCGTGCCTCGTCCTTGCCCTGGAAGACCGCCGTGACTTCCACATCGGCCACGGGCCACTGTTTCCTCTGCATGTACATCTTCAGCGTGATGGCGGTGCAGGACACCAGACCGGACAGCACGAAGGCAAAGGGCGGCGGGCCCTGGTCCGTGCCGCCCAGCCCGGCGGACTCGTCACCGACCAGTGCGTGGCTGCCGGCCTGCAGGTGCACCAGGTAGTTGGCATCGACCGAGCCGATCCGGGCGGTGGCTTGGGAATTTGACATGGTATTTCCTGGGGTTGTTGGTGCAGAGGATTGTGCGGATTATGCGGGTTATGCTCAATATTATGCGGGCGCGCGCCGGAGGGAAAGGCTCTTCTCGCCATATTTCCCGCTTGTCATCGGCACAGAGGCCAGGGCACCGTACCCACCTGGGGTCCCCGGTGGCCAGGGCGCGCCTACACTGTAGCCATCACTTCAAGACCGGGGGCACGCATGGAAGCATCGCAAGTCTTGCCGTTGCTGCTGCATTTCGACCAGCATCTCGGCCCTGCCATCGCGCAATACGGCATCTTGGTCTACGGCATCCTGTTCGCCATCGTGTTCTGCGAGATCGGGCTGTTGCCGCTGTTCTTCCTGCCTGGCGATCCGCTGCTGTTTCTCTGTGGCGCGTTCTGCGCGGCGGGCGCGCTCAAGCTATGGATCCTGCTGCCGGTGCTGCTGGTCGCCGCGGTGGCCGGCAGCCTGCTGAACTACGCCATCGGCAAAGCCATCGGGGCCCGCGTGTTCACGGGCGGCTACCGATGGATCAACCGCGACGCACTGCGCAGGACGCATGACTTCTACCAGCGCCACGGCGGCCTGACTTTGCTGCTGTCCCCCTTCGTCGCCGTGGTGCGCACCTTTGCCCCGTTCGTCGCGGGCGTGTCCGCCATGTCCGCGACGCGCTTCGCGCTGGCCGCGAGTGCTGGCGCCACGGTGTGGGTGGTGTCGCTGCTGGCCGGCGGCTATCTCTTCGGCAATGTGCCGCTGGTGCGCGACCACATGAGCGCCATCGTCCTGCTTGGGCTTGCGCTTGGGCTGGGGTCGCTGGTGGTGGCCAGTGCGTGGCGGGCGGTGAAGGGCAGGCAGGGCGCGCGGGGGTGAGTCGTTTGTGGTTGGGTTCTTACACTGCGTCCCTCGATTCGCCCGCCTTGCTCGTGCTCCACAAGATGCACACCAGCAACAACACCTGCACCACCAGCCGGATACCCAGCAGGCTCGGCGGAATCTTCGGGAACAGCTCGGGGTGCTGCCACATGTAGACATTGGCCGGCGTGACCGCAAGCGTCAGCAGTGCTAGGCCGTATCCCGCCGCTCGCCGGGTGGGCAGCCACAGCACCCCCAGCGCGCCCAGCAGTTCGAACACGCCGCTCACCAGCACGGCGGCGGCAGGGTAGGGGATCGATGGAGGGACGATGCTGACGAAGAACGGCGTCAGCATGAAGTGCCCGAGCCCGCCGAGGGCGAACCATACGAACACAAACAGCAGCCCGGCGCGTTTTGCTTTGCTCATGAACGTCCTTGTCGGTGCGCGTACGCAATCCGGAGGGTTTCATCGGGGGCAACCTCTGGTCTGGCCGGGCACCCTGTGCTCCCCCACGTGGAAGGTGCCCAAGAAGGATACCTTGCGCTTTGCACCGTTTGAATGTTCCACCTGTTTCAATCGAGAGATGGGGTCCCCGGGGCGGAGAATGGCCACTGTCCTGCATGGCCATGTGCATGCCTCGCGCCCAGTAGCCCATGCGGCCCGGCGGGCCGGCAGCGAGGTCGGCCCGAGGCCACTTGGTGCAGGCGGCTGGCCAAGCGGGCCTCCCAATTCGAGATTGCTCTCCAACCTTCATCGTTTTGTCATCCGCACCACCCAGAATGCGCTCACTGTTGATGCAAGGAGTGTGGGATGACGCATGCGATTGAAGTGCGCGGCCTGTCCAAGTCGTTCCAGGCGGGACGCAAGGCGCTGGATAACGTGAGCCTTGCCGTTGCCCCTGGTGAAATGGTGGCGCTGCTGGGTGCCTCGGGCTCGGGCAAGTCCACGTTGCTGCGCCACGTGGCGGGGTTTATCGCTGCCGATGCGGGCGGCGCTGGCGAGGTGCTGGTCAATGGCCGGGCCATCCAGCAAGGCGGCCGGCTGGCGCGTGATGTGCGCGCGGCAAGGGCAGAGATCGGTTTTGTATTCCAGCAGTTCAACCTGGTGGGCCGCCTGCCGGTGATCACGAACGTGCTGACCGGCATGCTGCCGCGCGTGCCGCTGTGGCGCAGCCTGATCCGCTTCTTCCGTGTCGGCGAGATCGACGCAGGGCTCGAAGCGCTTGCCCAGGTTGGTATAGACGACTATGCCTTTCGGCGGGCATCCACCTTGTCGGGCGGCCAGCAGCAGCGCGCGGCCATTGCCCGCACACTGGTGCAGAACGCGCGGGTGATCCTGGCCGACGAGCCGATCGCTTCGCTGGATCCCGAATCCGCGCGGCGCGTGATGGAGTTGCTGGCGCAGATCAACCGAGCGCGCCGCGTGGCAGTGGTGGTGTCGCTGCACCAGGTGGATGTGGCGATGCGCTATTGCCCGCGCGTGGTCGCGCTGCGCCACGGCAAGGTGGTCTACGACGGCCCGTCCGCCGCGCTGACCCCGGCCATGTTGCGCGATCTGTATGGCACGGAAGCCGCCGAGCTGCTGCCCGACGGCGCGGGGCTGGAGGTTGCCGCGCCCGCCATGCTGCACGGTGGCCTGGCGGCGGCCTGATTGACCCCGGATTATTTCGCAATGTTTCCCGCAAGCACCCCCAACAAGGTTTTTCCTCGGAGTTCCCTCATGCTGCGCAGAACCCTTCTCGCCCTGATCGTCACGAGCGCCGCTGGCGCGCTCTCGCTGCCCGCCTTTGCCCAGGAAGGCAAGGTCCTCAACATGGGCTTTATCTCGACGGAAACCTCGTCCAACCTGAAGTCCGCCTGGCAGCCCGTGATCGATGACCTGAGCAAACAGCTGGGCGTGCAGGTCAAGCCGTTCTTCGCCTCCGACTACGCCGGCATCATCGAAGCCATGCGCTTCAACAAGGTGCAGATTGCCTGGTTCGGCAACAAGTCCGCCATCGAAGCGGTGGACCGCGCCAACGGCGAGGTGTTCGCCTCGGTGATCGACAAGGACGGCAACCCCGGCTACTGGTCGCTCCTGATCGTCAACAAGGACAGCAACCTCAAGACGCTGGACGATGTGCTCAAGCAAGGCAAGTCGCTGAGCTATGGCGCGGGCGATCCGAACTCCACCTCGGGCACCGCCGTGCCGGGCCACTACCTGTGGGGCGCCCACAAGATCGAGCCGAAGACCTTTTTCAAGACGGTGCGTGTGAGCAACCACGAAACCAACCTGCTGTCCGTGCTGAACAAGCAGGTCGACGTGGCGGTCAACAACACCGAGAACATGGAGCGCTACCGCATCAACACCGGCAAGAACGCCTATGAGCAGGTGCGCGTGCTGTGGAAGTCGCCGCTGATCCCGGCGGATCCGCTGGTCTACCGCAAGGACCTGCCGGCCGATGTCAAGGCCAAGGTACAGACCTTCTTCGTGAACTACGGCAAGGGTGCCGACGCCGCGCGCGAGAAAGAGAACCTTGCCAAGCTGACCTACCAGGGCTTCCGTGCGTCCAACGACAAGCAGCTGGTGCCGATCCGCCAGATCGAGCTGGCCCGCGAGAAGACCAAGATCGAGTCCGACACCACGATGGCCGCGCCGGACAAGGAAAAGCGCCTCGCCGACCTGAGCAGCAAGCTGGCTGAGCTGGACAAGATCGCCGCCAGCGCGCAGTAACGCGCCCATAGTCAAGCACTATCCGCGGCCCGCCCCCAAGCCGGGGCGGGCCGCACACCGTCGCCTCACCTTTGCTTTAGCCCGAGTATTCATGCATCCTTGCGCCAACCCCACCATGATCCCAGCCACTCCGCCTCGTGCCGTCCGTCCGCCGCGTGCCAGCCTGCCTGTCATGTTCGTCTGGGCGGTGGTGCTCGCCTTGCTGGTCATGTCGTGGCAGGGCGCCGACATGCGTCCGCTCGACCTGTGGAGGGACTCCGGCAACATGGCGAAATTCGCCGCCGACTTCTTCCCGCCCAGTTTCCGTGACTGGCGCATCTACCTGGACGAGATGCTGGTGACCGTGCAGATCGCGATCTGGGGCACCTTCCTGTCCATCGTGTTTGCCGTGCCGCTGGGGCTGGCGTGTTCCGCCAATATCGTGCCGGCCTGGGTCTACCAGCCGATGCGCCGCGTGATGGATGCCTGCCGCGCCATCAATGAGATGGTGTTCGCCATGCTGTTTATCGTGGCGGTGGGGCTGGGCCCCTTCGCCGGCGTGCTCGCGCTGTGGGTGCACACCACCGGCGTGCTCGCCAAGCTGTTCTCGGAAGCCGTGGAGGCCATCGACCCGCGCCCCGTGGAAGGCGTGCGCGCCACCGGTGCCAGCGCTGTGGAAGAGGTGGTCTACGGCGTGATCCCGCAGGTGCTGCCGCTGTGGATCTCCTATGCGCTGTACCGCTTCGAATCCAATGTGCGCTCGGCCACGGTGCTTGGCATCGTCGGCGCTGGCGGCATCGGCACCGTGCTGTGGGAGATCATCCGCAGCTTCCAGTATGCCGAGACCTGCGCGGTGATCATCATCATCGTTGGCTTTGTCACGGTCATCGATTTGCTGTCCGCCCGGATCCGCAAGGCGCTGGTTTGACAGCGGCCTCAAGCCGCCCCAAGCCGCTTCAAGCCGCCTCACGACACCAGCCCGCACACACAAATCATCATGACGATCCTCAGGCGCATCGAAATCCTCTTCTCCGGCCACGGTACCGCCTTCTACGGCGGCGAGGCCATCACCCAGACCGAACATGCGTTGCAGTGCGCGCAGCTGGCCGAGCAGGCCGGCGACCCTGAGCCACTGATCGTTGCCAGCCTGCTGCACGACCTCGGCCACCTCGTGATGTCCGAGGACAGCACCATCGATCTGCGCCACCAGGAAGTCGGCGCCGACCTGCTCGCGGTCGGGTTTGGGCCGGAGGTGACCGAGCCGGTGCGCATGCATGTGGCCGCCAAGCGCTACCTGTGCGCTACCGAGCCGGGCTACCAGGCCACCCTGTCGCCTGCCTCGCAACACAGCCTGGCACTGCAGGGCGGCCCCTTTGGCGCCACCCAGGCGGAGGCGTTCGTCGCCCATCCCCACGGGCCGGCAGCCGTGCGCCTGCGCCGCTACGACGACCTGGCCAAGGTCGTCGGCCTTGCCACGCCGCCGCTGGAGCACTACCTGCCGATGGTGGCGCGCTGCCTGCGCCGCGCGCCCTGACCGGCATCGCACCTAAGCAATCTCACTCGAAACCGATATCCGCATGGACCTGCCAGATGCACGCCGCACCAGCGGCGGCCCGACCCTGCACGAAGTGACCGGCACCGATGCCGAACTGCTGCAGGTGGCCGCCTTGCTCTCCGAAATGGACAACGAGACGCCGCTGCCTTTGCAGCGCATGCGCGCGCTGTTCGCCCAGCTCAAGGCGATGCCGCACTATCGCTGCTACCTGATGCGCAGTGGCGCCGGCGAAGCGCTCGGCACGTTCTGCCTGCTGGTGTTCCCGGTGCTGGCGCACGACGGCCGCAGCGAGGCCATCGTGGAAAGCGTGGTGGTGACCCACGCCGCGCGCGGCACCGGCGTAGGCACGGCCATGATGCACGCCGCCATGCGGCTGGCCGAAGAGGCGGGCGCCTCCAAGCTGGCGCTATCGTCCAGCGCGCGCCGGCTGCAGGCGCATCAGTTCTACCGGCGGCTTGGGTTTACGGAGCACGGGACCAGTTTTAGCGTCGGGTTGCCGGTGGCCGCGGTGCACCTCTGACAGTAGCGCTATCCCATCCGCTTGCCCGCACTCCGCCTGGCCGTTTCCCCCTCGGCCCTAGGCGCTTTCTCCGCCGGCGCCTCGATACTTTCGCGAAAGCGCTGCGTGACAGCGGTTTCGGCCAGCGCGTGATACGCCAGGGAAATGCCGATCGACGCATCCGGCGGCAGGTCGGAGATCGGGCGGAACACGACGCGGCCCGATGAGTGCGATGCGTTGACCGATGGCACCAGGGCGACCCCGAGCCCGCTATCCACCAGCCCTACCACGGTCTGCACCTGTACGGCTTCCTGCGCGATGTAGGGGCTGATGCCGGCGCGTGCGAACAGGTGCGACACCGCGGCTTGCAGGCCGCCCACGCGTGAGGGCGTGTAGCCGATCAGGGGACAGTCGGCGAGGTCGTGCAAGGCGACCTGCTTCTGCTTGGCCAGTGCGTGGCCGCGCGGGAGCGCGGCACAGAACACGTCGGTCTGGATCAGCTGGAAGCGGACGTTCTCCGGGCGGGCGGTGGGCACGCGCACGAAGCCCACGTCGAGCTCGCCGTTTTCCACCAGCGATAGCAGTTCGAGGTTGGTGCCTTCGCGCAACTCCAGCTTGACCTGCGGGTGGCGCTTGGTGAACGCCTGTATCAGCCGCGGCAGCAAACCGAACGTGACCGAGCCGATAAACCCGATGCGTAGCCGTCCGGCTTCGCCGGTGGCGGTCGCACGCGCGGCCGCGCTGACTTCTTCCGCATTCTGCAGGCATTTCCTGGCGGCTTGCAGGGCGGCTTCGCCGGGGGCGGTCAGCCGTACCCCGCGGGCAGTGCGCTCGAACAAGGGCGTGCCGAGTTCTTCCTCCAGTTTGCGGATGGCGACGGAAAGCGGCGGCTGTGCCATGAACAGCCGCTCTGCCGCCCGGCTGAAGCTGCTGGTCTCGGCGACGGCTACGAATTGCTTGAGTTGACGCAGGTCCATCCATATACCTCGTGTATAGCTAGGTGCATGTAAAGTATTGGATTAAGTATATGGCATTGCTTACGATTGTTTCTGAAACAGGCACAAAGAAGCCGAGGGCGCCGAACACACGTTTCGGCCGCGCCTGACCTCAGACCGGAGACAATCGATGATCAGCACGAAACGCTGGCTTGCCGCTGCCGTTGCGGCCACCGCCGCTCTCACCTTGCCCGCGCTTAGCCTGGCGCAGGCTTTTCCTGCCAAGCCCGTCAAGATCGTCGTGCCTTACCCGCCGGGCGGCACCAATGACATCGTTGTGCGCCTGCTGGCGCAGAAGCTGGGTGACAGCATGGGCCAGCCGTTCGTGGTCGAAAACAAGCCCGGCGCCTCCGGCAACCTGGGCGCGGAGCAGGTGGCCCGCGCGGCGCCCGACGGCTACACGCTGCTGCTGGTGACGACGGGGCATTCGATTCACCCTTCGCTCTACAAGAACCTGCGCTACAACATCAAGACCGATCTCACCCCGGTGAGCGAGCTGACGCGCGGCCCGATGCTGGTGATGGTGACCCCGTCGCTGCCTTACAAGACGGTGCGGGACGTGATCGCCGCGGCCAAGGCCAAGCCGGGATCGATCAACTTCGGCTCGGCGGGCAACGGCTCGTCCACGCACCTGGCTACCGAGCTGCTGAGTTCGATGGCTGGTGTGAAGATGACCCACATCCCGTACAGCGGCAGCGCGCCTGCCATGGCGGACGTGATGGCGGGCAATGCGCAACTGGTGATGGACCTGATGTTCTCGGCGCTGCCGCAGGTCAATGGCGGCAAGCTGCGTGCGATCGCCATCACCGGCGCCAAGCGCTCGCCGCTGCTGCCTAACGTGCCAACGGTGGCGGAGTCCGGCGTGCCTGGCTTCGAGACCCTGGCGTGGAACGGGCTGATGGTGCCGGCAAGCACGCCCAAGCTGATCATTGACAAGCTCAACGCCGAGATCCACAAGGCGCTGGACGCGCCGGAGATGAAGGAGCGCCTGCGCGCCCAGGGCTTCGAGCCGTCGCCGGGCACGCCAGAGCAATTCGGCGCGTTGATCCGCTCGGAGATCGACCGTTGGGCAAAGGTCGTCAAGACTTCCGGCGCCAAAGTCGAGTAAGCCGGATTTGCGAAGGCAGGGGCGGGTGCCGCCCCGACCCGATCCGCTCCTCTTCTTTTTCCTATTCCCCTTCCGCCGCCACCGTTTTTCTTGCAAGCGATCTCGCCATGCCAGACCGTCATCCCCTTGTCCGTCTCCTTCGTCCGCGTTCCGTCGCCGTCATCGGCGCCTCGGACGATCCGCTGCGCATCGGCGGCCGGCCTATCGACTACATGCGCAGCCAGGGGTACCAGGGCCGCCTGATGCCGGTCAATCCCAATCGCGCCACCATCCAGGGCCTGGAAGCCTACGCCAGCGTGGCTGACCTGCCGCAGACGCCGGACGTGGCCATCGTGGCGGTGGCCGCCAAGCTGGCGCCCGACGTGGTGGCGGAACTAGCGGCACGCGGCACGGCGGCGGCCATTGTGTTCTCCGCAGGGTTTGCCGAGGCCGGGGACGAGGGCGCGCAGATCCAGCAACGCATGGTGGCTTCGGCGCGCAAAGCCGGCATGCGCCTGCTTGGCCCGAACTCGCTGGGCGTGGTCAATCCCGGCACCGGCTTTTACGGCAGCTTCACCTCGGTGGTGGAAATGGGCTTTCCGGCGGCGGGGCGGGTCGGCATTGCCAGCCAGTCCGGCGCGTATGGCAGCCACATCCTGGGCATTGCGCGCGATGCAGGCATTGGCGTGTCGGCCTGCGTGATGAGCGGCAACGAGAGCGACATCAGCCTGGGCGACATCGTCCACGCCATGGTGGACGACGACAACACCGATGTGATCGCGGTCTACTCCGAGGGCATACGCGACGGGCAGCGCCTGATGCAGGCGCTGGAGGCCGCGCGCAAGGCGCGCAAGCCGGTGGTCATGATGAAGGTCGGCACCAGCGCGGTGGGCAGCGCGGCGGCGCAGTCGCACACGGCCTCGCTGGCCGGCAACGACGCGGTGACCGATGCCGTGCTGGCCGAGTTCGGCGTGGTGCGGGCGCGCTCCACCGAGCATATGCTCGACGTGGCACGGCTGGCCACGCGCCGCATCTATCCGGCCAACAATTCGTTGGGCGTGATTACCGTCAGCGGCGGCGCCGGCGTCATCATTTCCGATGCGGCGGAAGTGGTTGGCTTGCCGATGCCGGAGATGCCCCCGGCGGCCCAGGAGCGCCTGAAAGCGTTGCTGCCCTTTGCCGCGCCGCGCAACCCCGTGGACTGCACGGCGCAGTTCCTGAACGACATGACCATCGCGGGCCGCTTCACGCAAGCGGTGGTGGCCGAGGGCGGCTACCAGTCGGTGCTGGGTTTCTTTACCTACACAGGCGGCGCCGACTCCATCGCGCCGCGCCTGCGCGAGCAGCTAAAGGGCGTGCGCGACAAGCATCCGGACCGGCTGTACCTGCTGTCGGTGCTGGCCTCGCCCGAGCGTGTGCGCGAGTACGAGGCCGACGGCTTCACCGTGTTCGAGGATCCCACCCGCGCGGTGGTGGCCATCGAAGCCATGGGCCGTTTTGGGCAAGCGTTTGAGCGCGCTCCCAGCTTGCCGCCGCCCTCGGTGCCCGCGGTGGAGCTGCCTGACAGCATGCCTAGCGAGGCGCAGGCCAAGCGCGTGCTGGCGCAGGCTGGCATCGCCGTGGCCCCGGAACGCGCTTGCGCCACGGCCAGCGAGGCGGTGGCGGCGGCCGAGGCGTTGGGCTATCCCGTGGTGCTCAAGATCCTGTCGCCGGGCATCCAGCACAAGTCCGAGATCGGCGGCGTGCTGCTGAACGTCACCGATGCCGAAGGCGTGCGTGCTGGCTTCGGTCTGTTGATTGCACGCGGCAAGGAGGCCGTGCCGGGCGCGCGCCTCGAAGGCGTGCTGGTCGCCAAACAGCTCAGCGGCGGCGTGGAATGCATTCTCGGCATCCAGCGCGATCCCGTCTTTGGCCCGGTGGCCATGTTCGGGCTGGGCGGCATCTTTGTGGAAGTGATGAAGGACGTGGTGCTGCACCGTTGCCCGTTCGGCGAGGACGTGGCCGAGCAGATGATCCGCTCCATCAAGGGCGCGCCGCTGCTGCTGGGTGCGCGCGGCAAGCCGCCAGTGGATATCAAGGCGCTGGCGGGCATGCTGGCGCGGCTGTCTGTGTTTGCGCACCAGGCCGGCCCGCGCCTGCAATCGGTGGACCTGAATCCGGTGTTTGCGATGCCGCAAGGACAGGGCGCCTTTGCCGTCGACGCCGTGATCGAGGTGACGGAGCTACCCGGATGATTCGCGACGCCGAAACCCTCAACGCCCTGGGCGACAGCATCCGGCGCTTTGTGCGCGAGGAATTGGTACCCGCCGAGCGCCTGTACGCCGCGCGCCTGACGCCGTCACCATCCAGCAGACAACTGCAGACAACACGCCATGCCACTCGACCCCAAGCATCTCCTCAGCCGCCAGTTCGCGCCCGTCGAGCAGGCTTACAGCGCGCGCGACAGCATGTGCTATGCGCTGGGCATCGGCCTGGGCGCCGATCCGCTCGACGCTGGCCAGCTGCGCTACGTCTATGAGCACGCGCGCGGCGGCCTGCAGGCGCTGCCCACGCTGGTCAACGTGCTGGGTTACAGCGGCTTCTGGGCCGACCAGCCGGACACCGGCATCACCTGGCGCAAGCTGGTGCACGCCGAGCAGGCGTTCGTGCTGCACCGGCCGTTGCCGGCGCAGGGGCGGGTAGTTGGCCGGAACAAGGTCACCGCGCTGTACGACAAAGGCCCGGATAAAGGCGCGTTGATGATGCAGGAGCGCCAGGTGCATGACGCGGCCACCGGCGAGTTGCTGGCCACCGTCACCCAGACCACCATGCTGCGCGCCGATGGCGGCTTTGCCGCCGGCGGCGCCAGGGCGGGCACGCCGCCGCCGCATGCGATGCCCGAGCGCGAACCGGACGCCGTGTGCGATCTGGCGACGCTGCCGCAGGCTGCGCTGCTGTACCGGCTCAACGGGGACTTCAATCCCTTGCACGCCGACCCGGCGGTGGCGCAGGCGGCCGGGTTCTCGCGGCCCATCCTGCATGGCCTGTGCACCATGGGCATCGCCATGCACGCCGTGCTGAAAACCGTGCTGGCCTACGACGCCGCCACGGTGCGCGGCATGCGGGTGCGCTTTACCGCCCCGGTATTGCCCGGCGAAACGCTGCGCACGGCGATCTGGGTCGATGGCCCGGTGGTGTCGCTGCGCACCACGGCGCTGGAACGCGGCGTGGTGGTGCTCAACGCCGGGCGCGTGGACCTGAGCCAGCCGCCGGCTCCAATCTGACGCTGCTTGCGCAGCCATCCCGACACACGTATTCCGAGGAGAACCGAATGGACCTGCAGATCAAGGACAAAGTCGCCATCGTCACGGGCTCGGCCCGCGGGCTGGGCGCGGCTACGGCACGCCACCTGGCGCAAGAGGACGTCAAGGTGGTGATCACGGACATCCTGCGCGAGCAGGCCGAAGCCACGGCCGCCGCGCTGCGCGCCGATGGCTTGCAGGCGCATTGCATCGTCGCCGACATCACCAAGGGCGCCGACGTGCAGCGGCTGGTGGATGAAGCCGTCGCGCATTTTGGCGGGGTGCACATCCTGGTCAATAACGCCGGTTTTCCGCGCGACAAGTACCTCGTCAAGATGACCGAGGAGGACTGGGACCTGGTGATGGAGGTCATGCTCAAGGGCGCTTTCCTGGCTACCAAGGCCGTGATGCCGCGTTTGATCGAACAAGGCTGGGGGCGGGTCATCAATATCAGCTCGCGCGCGCACTTCGGCAATCCCACGCAAGCCAATTACGCGGCGGCCAAGGCCGGGCTGATCGGTATGGCCAAGGCGCTGGCGCTGGAGGAAGGGCGCTACGGCGTGACGGTCAATTGCGTGGCGCCTGGCTTCATGGAAACCGAGATGGTGCAGGCCTTGCCCACCTACGAGACCATCAAGGAGCGGGCCGTCGCCGCGCAGCCGATCAAGCGGGTTGGCCGGCCGGGCGACATCGCCGATGCGGTGGCCTTCCTGGCTTCGGAGCGCGCCAGCTTCATTACCGGCGAGGTGCTGCACGTCACCGGTGGGCGCTATGGCTGAGATCTCGGCAGGGCCGGTGCGTTGCTCCGCCAAAGACGGCATTGCTACGCTGACGCTGGACAACCCGCCGCTGAACGTGGTTTTCCGTGGCTTGACCGAGGCGCTTGACCGTGCGCTGGATGCGCTGGAACGCGATCCCGCCGTGCGCGCCGTGGTGCTGACCGGCGCCGGCACCCGTGCCTTCTGCGCGGGATCCGATATCGCCGAGTTCCGGCCGCTGATGCGGCCCGGGCAGATCGTGCCGGGCAAGCTCGCCCTGCAGCATGCGGTGTTCGGGCGGCTGGACGATTTCCCGAAGCCGACGGTGGCGGCGGTCAATGGCCTGGCGTTCGGCGGCGGCCTGGAGATCGCGGTCTGCTGCGACCTGATCGTGGCGGACGAGACGGCGCGCTTCGCGCTGCCCGAGATCAAGCTGGGCGTGTTCCCCGGCAGCGGCGGCCCGGTGCGCGTCACGCGGCGCGTGGGCGAAGGGCGCGCCAAGGAGCTGATGTTCCTGGGCGAGCCTATCGATGCAGCCACCGCGCTGGCCTGGGGCCTGGTCAACCGCGTGGCCCCGCCGGGCCAGGCGCTGCAAGCGGCATTGGCGCTGGCGGCCACGCTGGCACAGCGCCCGCCGCTGGCGCTGGCGCTGTGCAAGCAGGCCATCGACCTGAGCTTTGACACCACCGAAGACGAGGCGATGCGCCAGGCGCTGCCGCTGTCGGACCGCGTCTTCAGTTCCAAGGAAGCGCAGGAAGGCGTGCGTGCCTTCTTCGCCAGGGAAACCCCGCGGTTCGGCACTGACGAACTGCATCAAGAACAAAGGATGCCATCATGAAACGAGCCGCAATCGTCTCCCCGCTGCGCACGCCCATCGGCGCGTTCGGCGGCAGCCTGCGCAGTATCGCTATCGAAGAACTTGGCGCTACCGTGGCGCGCGCCGTGGTCGAGCGCACGGGCCTGGATCCGGCCCGTATCGAGGATGTGGTGTTCGCGCATTCCTACGCCAACGGCGAAGTGCCTTGCACCGGCCGCTGGGTAGCGCTGCAGGCCGGCTTTCCGATCAGCGTTGCCGGCATGCAGCTGGACCGCCGCTGCGGCAGCGGCCTGCAGGCGATCGCCACGGCTGCGATGATGGTGCAGACCGGCGTCGCCGATGTCGTGATGGCCGGCGGCGTCGAGAGCATGAGCAACGTGGAGTACTACACCACCGACATGCGCTGGGGCAAGCGCGCCGGCACCGTGAAGTTCCACGACCGTCTGGAGCGCGGGCGCGAACGCTCGCAGCCCGAAGCCCGCTTCGGCCGCATCTCCGGCATGATCGAGACAGCCGAGAACCTGGCACGCGACTACGGCATCTCGCGCGAGGAGGCCGATGCCTTTGCGCTGCGCAGCCATCAGCGCGCCGCTGCCGCTTGGTCCAGCGGCAAGTTCGCGCAGGAAGTGGTGCCGGTCAGCGTGCCGCAGCGCAAGGGCGAGGCGCTGATCGTGAGCGAGGACGAGGGCATCCGTGGGGATCTCACCATTGAGCAGCTCGCACGGCTCAAGCCCCTGATGAAGGACGGCATCGTCACTGCCGGCAACGCCTGCCAGCAGAACGATGCCGCCGCCGCCTGCCTGATCGTGGCCGAAGACAAGCTGGAAGCGCTTGGCCTGGCGCCCATCGGCTACCTGCATAGCTGGGCCGTGGCTGGTTGCGAGCCGTCGCACATGGGCATTGGCCCCGTGCCAGCCGTCAAGAAGCTGTTCGGCAAGAACGGGCTGGGCTTTGACGACATGGGCCTGGTGGAACTGAACGAAGCCTTTGCCTGCCAGGCGCTGGCCTGCGCCAAGGGCTGGGGCTGGAATGATCCGGATCGCTTCAATGTGAACGGGTCCGGCATCTCGCTGGGGCATCCGGTGGGCGCCACCGGCGTGCGCATCATGACCTCGCTGATGCACGAGCTGGGCCGGCGCGGTGCGCGCTACGGCCTGGAAACCATGTGCATCGGCGGCGGGCAGGGCATTGCCGCCGTATTCGAGCGCGCCTGACGCCGCCACTACGCCACTACGCCACTACGGACCGGACCGCTCCCATGACCTATCCATTCCTCAACCGGCTGCGCGTGATCGAAAGCTCGGCCTTTATCGCGGCGCCACTGGCCGGCCTCACGCTGGCCCAGTTCGGCGCTGACGTGATCCGCGTGGACATGATCGGCGGCGGCATTGACTACATGCGCATGCCGCGCATGCCGCAGGCCGGCGGCAAGGGACGCAGCCTGTACTGGACCGCGCTGAACAAGGGCAAGCGAAGCATCGCGGTCGACCTGCACAAGCCCGAAGGGCGTGAACTGGTGCAGGCGCTGGCGACGGCGCCCGGGCCGGATGCGGGCGTACTGCTGACCAATATCGGCACAGCGTGGCTCGCGCACGAGGCGCTGGCCGCGCGGCGCGCGGACATGATCAGCTGCACCATCCAGGGCAACGGCGACGGCAGCACGGCGGTGGACTACACCGTCAATTGCGCCACCGGGTATCCGGCTGTCACCGGCGGCGGGTCGCGCGAGCGGCCGGTCAACCATGTGCTGCCGGCCTGGGACATTGCTTGCGCCTACCAGGCCGCCTTTGCCGTGGTCGCCGCGGTGGAGCAACGCCGGCGCACGGGCGCAGGCGCGCAGCTGAAGCTGGCGTTGTCCGACATGGCCTTTACCATGCTGTCGCATCTTGGCCTGCTGGCCGAGGCCGAATTGCTGCAGCAGGAGCGGCCGTCGATCGGCAATCACCTGTATGGCGCCTTCGGCCGCGACTTTGGCACGCTGGACGGCGGCCGCCTGATGGTGGCGGCGATCTCGGCGGGGCAATGGAAGGCGCTGGTGGAGGCTTGCGGCATCGCCGGGCAGGTGACTGCGCTGGAGCAGCGCACGGGCCTGAACCTGGGCGACGAGGCCGATCGCTTTGCCTGCCGCGAGGCCATTGCCGAACTGGTTGCACCCTGGTTTGCCACCCGCACGCAGGCAGAGGCGGAGCGCTTGCTGGAAGCGCGCAAGGTCTGCTGGGGCCGCTACAGCACGGTCGGCGAGTTGCTGGCCGGCGATCCGCGTGTCAGCCTTGCCAATCCGGTGTTCGAGCGCATTGCGACCCCAGGGATCGGCGAACATCTTGCGGCCGGCGCGACGGTGCGGGTTGCGTCGATGGAGCGCGAGGCAACCATGCCTGCTGCGTTGCTGGGCACGCATACCGACCAGGTGCTGCATGAAGTCCTGGGGCTGGATGGCGCCGCCGTAGGCCGGCTGCATGATGCCGGGGTGGTGGCGGGCCCGGAGCGGGACCCTACGGCTGTTGCTGATTCTGGTGCTGGCGCGTGCGCTCGTGCGTGAGCCGCATCAACGCGCTTGCCGCGTCCTCCAGTGCGCCGCTGTTGTCGATCACCGTCAGCCGGCACCCTGCCGGCACGGCGAACGGCTCGCCGGCGCGCTGCAGGCGCCGCACGATGGCTTGCTCGTCCTCGCGGCCGCGCAGCCGCAGGCGCTCTCCCAGCACGTGCAGGCGCACGCTGACCTGCACGGCGTGCAGGGCCGGATAGCGCGCGTGGGCGGCGGCAAGGTGCTCGCGTGACCCGTTCACGACCACGCACAAGCCCTGCGCCAGCCAGTCGTCAAGCTCGGTCCCAATGCCGTAGCACAAGCCGTGGCTGCGCCAGTGCAGCGCAAAGCCGCCTTGCGCCACGCGGTGCTCGAACGCTGCGGGGGTGATCGCCACGCTGTCTTCATCGGCGCTGCTGGCGCGGGTGATGTAGCGTTGCGCCACGCGTACGCCGGCATCATCCTGCAACTTGTCGCGCATCACGCGCAGCAGCGAGTCCTTGCCGCTGCCGGAGGGCCCCATCAGGTAAACCAGGCCGCTGCCGCGCGGGGCTTCGGCGCAGGGCGCGGCGATGTTGGCGCGCACCGCGGTGCGCATGGCCTTGGCGCTCATGCCGTGGCTTCCAGCAGGACCGCTCCGGCGGCATCGGTGGTGCTGCCGTCAAAGCCATAGTGGCGGGCGGCCAGGAAGGGCGCGTCCGGCGCGCTCTGCACGAACAGGCTGACGTCGCGTACCGTCATCGGCTGCAGCAGCAGCGGGCCGCTCGCGGCCTGCAGCATGGCGATGGCGCTGTCCTGCTCGGCTTGGTCGAGCAGCCCCGTGAGCGTGATGTGGAAAATAAAGGTCTCGAACGCGTACGGGTAGCCCCACGCATCCAGCATGCGCCGGGCTGGCTCGCTCAGTTGCCCTGGCTTGCGGCGTGCCAGCTCGGCGGGGGTGGGCGGTGCGCGGAAGCTGTCGAACTCGCGCACCGCTGCGTCTGCCAGCGCGTGCATGCGCGCATTGGCGCTGGCGTCGCCGCCGAGGCACCAGGCCAGGAAGCCCCGCAGATTGTGCAGCGCTAGCGGTACCGCGAAGGGCTGGCGGTCCAGCGCGAAGACGCGCATGGCGGCGTCCAGCCCGGCAGGCGTCTGGCCATCCGCCAGCCGGAACGGGGCCTTGAGTGTGGCATGCAGGCCATAGTGGGCCGGTGCTTCCGTCCAGCGGGCGATGCGGGCAATGCGGCGGGCATCGTTGGGTACGGTACGCGCAATTGCCTCGCCTGTTTCGGCGCTGCGGCCCAGCCATTGCTCGCCCACCAGCCGAAAGGGCGCGGCGGGGTTGAGGTAGATGGCGTAGCGGTAAGCCTGTGGCAATGGATTGTTCGACATCGGGCTCGGCATCCTGGTCATGCGGGTCAGGCCGCGCGCCGCTCGCCGCTGGCCTGCACCAGCGGGAAGGCACGCGTGGCGTGGTGCAGCACACCGCCGACAATGGCGGCGCAGACCTGGGGCAGGGCGGGATCGCGGTCGTCGACGATGATGGCGTCGGCACGCAGGCCGGGGCTGAGCGCGCCGCGGTCGTTCATGCCGGCGGCGCGCGCCGGGTTGCGCGAGACCAGGTCCCAGGCGGCCGGCAACGGCAGCACGCCGAGCTGTGCTACGCGGAACGCGGCTTGCAGGGGCGCCGGGTAGTAGTAGTCGGAGGCCAGCACGTTGCACAGCCCGGCGGCGATCATCTCGGTGGCATCCGGGGCGCCGGTGTGGCTGCCGCCGCGGATCACGTTGGGCGCGCCGAATACAGCGTGGTTGCGCAGCGCGTGGGCGGCGCGGGCCACATCCACGGTGAGCGGGAATTCCGCCACGGTGCAGCCTTGCTGGTGATAGCGCTGGCGGGTGGCGGCGTCGCCGTCGTCGTGCGAGGCGACCTGCAGGCCGGCGGCACGGGCGGCGGCAATCAGCCGGGCCACGCCTTCGGGCACCTCGCTTGCCTGCGCGGCTGCTTGCTCCAGGCGCTGGCGGAAGATGACCGGATCGCACTCCGCGCGGTCCGCGTACTGCGCCAGCTTACGCGCGTCGTGCAGGCGGGTGGCCATCAGCGGCAGGTGGTCGTTGATGGCCAGGAAGCGCACCTTGCCGCTATCGATCCAGGCCAGCGCGGTTTCCAGCCCGGCCAGGTGATGTGCCTCGAAGCGCAGGTGCACATGGTGCTGCGCGCCAAGGGTGCCGCGCATGCGCTCCAGGCCGTCGAACATGCGCTGGGCGTAAGCCTCGCCGCGCAGGCCGCCTTCCCACGATAGCGTCACGCCGTGCAGCTCGGTGGTGATGCCATGCGCGAGCAACTGGCGGTCCACGTCGAACAGCGCGCTGGTGTACGGAAAGCTCACGCCGGGGCGCGGCATCACGGCACGCTCGAAGGCGTCGCCGTGAATGTCCACGATGCCGGGCAGCACCAGCAGGTCGCCCGCATCGAGGGCAGGCCCTGCCGTGCTGGCCGGCCCCGCCAGGCAACCGTCGCGGAACGCGAAGGCGGCCGGCGCAATGCCGTTGGCGGTGAGAACGCGGCGGCCGCTCAGGCCGGCAAGGGTGGGGTGAGGTGCGTGATTGGTATCCATGCTGGCGACCTTAGCGCGGGCAAATGACAAACAGATGTCTAGACCAATTTGATCGGTAGGGCGTGTATCCCAAACGGCGGACGATTGCGCATTTTAGTCCTGGTCGGTTACGGTCAGCTGGACCCAGTCGCCGGCAAAGCGCACCACGCTGTATTGCAGCGGCGCGCCCTCCAGGTCGACGTTGAGCGCCTCCACCTGCAGGATCGGCCGCGTCTTGGGCTGGTTGAGCTGGCGGGCCACCGGCGCCGTCGGCATGGCGGCGGTGATGCGCGACCACTTGCGCGTGTAATCGGTAATGCCGTAATGGGCGAACGCCTTGGAGATCGACAGGCGCGCGCGCAGTTCGGCGTCCATGTCCGGAAACCGCGTGGCATCGAAATAATGCTCGGCCACGTCGATGGTGCGGGCTTCGGCTTTGCCCAGCATCTGCACGCGCAGGATGGGCGCGCTGCGCGCCAGGCCCAGGTGCTTGGCGATCTCGGGCGCGCGCAGTGTTTGCGATTCCAGCACCTCGATGTGCCCGCGCATGCCCTGGCTGGCCAGGTTCTGCGAAAAACGCGTGCGCCGCCCGATGGCGTAGTCGATGGCGTGTTCCTGCACGAAGGTGCCGCGGCCTTGCTCGATGCGCACCAGCCCGTTTTGCTCCAGCTCGCCCATGGCGCGGCGGATGGTATGGCGGTTGACGGCGAAACGCGTGGCCAGCTCCGGCTCGGGCGGCAGGCGCTCGCCCGGGACATAGAGCTTGTTGCGGATGTCGAGCGCCAGGGCCTCGCCGATCTGGCGCCATACCGCAACTCCCGAACCCCGCTCGACTTCCTGTTCCACCATCGTGTCCTGCCTTTTCGTCATCCTGCGTTAATCATTTGCGTGCTTCAATAGGATGCGATTGTGCCTCAACCTGGCCATGCCGTGCACGGGGCCGAAGCGCACGGCAGGGCGTCATGAAAGCTTCATCTGGCTGTGTTGTAGTTCGGCCATGGATGGTATTCTACATCTAAACGTATAGACGTATAGGGGATGTGAAATGGATCGAACCGATACCGAAGCGGGCACGCAGGCAGGGGCGGCGGCCCAGCAGCGAGCGGCTCAAGCGGCTCAAGCGGCCCGAGCCGCCTGGCTGCGCGTGCTGGCTCTGGCCGCTCCGGATGCCCTGGCGCAGGCCGTGGGCCGCCTCGGCGCGCTGCCGGCCTACCGCCTGCTGCGCAAGCCGGAGAGCGGTATGGCCATGGTGCGGGGGCGCGCCGGCGGCACGGGGGCGCAGTTCAACCTCGGGGAGGTCAGCGTGACGCGCTGCGCGGTGACGCTGGAGCCGGGCGTGGTCGGGGTGGGTTACGTGCAAGGCCGCACCCACGCCCAGGCGGAGCAGATCGCCGTGCTGGATGCGCTGCTGCAGTTGCCCGGTTGGCATGCGCGCGTGCAGGCCGAAGTGGTCGCGCCGCTGGCCCGGGCGCGCACGGCGCAAGGCGAACACAAGGCCGCCGTGGCGGCGCAGACAAAGGTGGAGTTTTTTACCATGGTGCGTGGAGAGGACTGAGATGCCAGGCCAAACGATTGCCGCCCAGACGGCCGGATACGACAACGTGCCCCCGGGGCGGCACGGCGCGCTTGCGCCGATGCTGCTGCCCGGCTTCGACGATGCGGTGCAATCGGCGCAGCGGACCTTCCGCGCCGCGCTGCATGCCATGTCCCACCCGGGCAGCATCGGCGAACTGGCCGAGCCGTGCGGCGTGCCGCAGGGCTTGTCCGCGGCCTTGAGCGCGCTGCTGCTCGCGCTGGTCGACAGCGATACGCCGCTGTGGCTGCCGCCCGAGACGCCCGAGGGCGTGCGCGCCTTCCTGCGCTTCCATTGCGGCTGCCCGCTGGTGGAGCAAGTGGCGCAGGCGGCCTTCGTGGCGGTGCCGGCCGGCCATGCCGTGCCCGATCTGGTGGCTTGCGCCCAGGGCGATCCGGCGTACCCGGACCGCTCCGCCACGTTGCTGATCGAGGTCGCCTCGCTGAACGGCGGCCCCAAGGTCACGCTGCGCGGCCCGGGCATCGAGACCCACGCCACGCTGGCCGTGCAAGGCTTGCCGGCCGATTTCTGGACCCAGTGGCAGGCCAACCATGCGCGTTTCCCGCTCGGCGTGGACGTGCTGCTGACCAGTGGCAGCGCCCTGTGCGCGCTGCCGCGCACCACCCAAGCGGAGGCTTGACATGTACGTTGCCGTCAAAGGGGGCGAGCGCGCCATCCTCAATTCGTACCGCATGCTGGACGACTACCGCCGCGGCGACCGCCGCGTGCCGGAGCTGACACTGGCGCAGGTGCGCGAGCAAATGCCGCTGGCCGTGTCGCGCGTGATGGCCGAAGGCTCGCTGTACGACCCGCACCTGGCCGCGCTGGCGATCAAGCAGGCCGCGGGCGACCTGATCGAAGCCGTGTTCCTGCTGCGCGCCTATCGCACCACGCTGCCGCGCTTTGGCTATTCGGTGGCGCTCGATACCGGCGCCATGCGCTTGCAGCGCCGGATCTCGTCCACCTTCAAGGACGTGCCGGGCGGGCAGGTGCTGGGGCCGACCTACGATTACACCCAGCGCCTGCTCGACTTCACACTGGAAGCCGAGCGCGACAATGCGCCGCTGCCGGCTGCGGCAACCACGCTGGATGCGCGCATGCCACGCGTGACGGACCTGTTGCGCCAGGAGTCGCTGATCGAGCCGGAGACCGTGCCCGAGCACGATCCCGCGCCGCCCGACCTCACGCGCGAGCCACTGGCGCTGCCCGCGGCGCGTCCGGCGCGCTTGCAGAACCTGGCCCGCGCCGATGAAGGCTTCCTGCTGTCGATGGGCTACTCCACCCAGCGGGGCTACGGCAACTCGCACCCGTTCGCGGCAGAGATCCGCTACGGCGAGGTGGAAGTGGAACTGTTCGTGGAGGAACTGGGTTTTGCCGTGACCATCGGCGAGATCGAGGTCACCGAATGCCAGATGGTGAGCCAGTTCGCTGGCAACGCGCAGGAAGGGCCGAGCTTTACGCGCGGCTACGGCCTGGTGTTCGGCTATGGCGAGCGCAAGGCCATGTCGATGGCGCTGGCCGACCGCGCCATGCGCGCCGCCGAACTGGGCGAGGCCGCCGACGCGCCCGCCAACGACGTGGAGTTCATGCTCTACCACAGCGACAACGTGGAGGCCTCCGGCTTCGTGCAGCACTTGAAGTTGCCGCACTACGTGGATTTCCAGACCAATCTCGAACTGCTGCGCCGCCTGCGCGCCGAGCGCGGTCAGGGCGTGCCGTCCCCGGCGCCCACGCCGCCCGGGCAAGACGATGCCGTCATCTCCCAAGTGCTGGCGCAGGAGGCCATCGCATCATGACCGACACCAATGCCAACACCGTCGTGCGCGACGAACACTACAACTTCGGCTACCTGGACGAATCCACCAAGCGCATGCTGCGCCGCGCGCTGCTCAAGGCGGTGGCCATCCCCGGCTACCAGGTGCCCTTCGGCAGCCGCGAGATGCCGCTGCCCTACGGTTGGGGCACCGGTGGCATCCAGGTCACCGCCTCCATCATCGGCAGCGACGATGTGCTCAAGGTGATCGATCAGGGCTCTGACGACACCACCAACGCCATCAATATCCGCCGCTTCTTTGGCCGCGTGACCGGCGTGCAGACCACCGAGCGCACCGCACAAGCCACCATCGTGCAGACCCGCCACCGGATTCCGGAAACGCCGCTGGCCAAGGGCCAGATCATGGTGTTCCAGGTGCCCATCCCGGAGCCGCTGCGCTGGCTGGAACCGAGCGAGACCGAGACCCGCACCATGCACGCGCTGGCCGAGTACGGCGCGATGCATGTCAAGCTCTACGAGGACATTGCCCGCCATGGGCGCATTGCCACCACCTACGACTACCCGGTGATGGTCAACCAGCGCTACATGATGCGGCCGTCGCCGATCCCCAAGTTCGACAACCCCAAGCTGGACTACAGCCCGGCGCTGATGCTGTTCGGCGCGGGGCGTGAGAAACGAGTCTATGCGGTGCCGCCCTTTACCAGCGTGAAGAGCCTGGACTTCGACGACCATCCGTTCGCGGTGGAGACGTGGGATGGCTGCTGCGAGCTATGCGGCTCCACCGACAGCTATCTCGATGAAATCATCACCGACGACGCGGGCGGGCGCATGTTCGTCTGCTCCGATACCGAGTACTGCGCCACGCGCCAGGAGCAGGGTGAGACCGGGCCGAACGGCACCGCCGCCCACGCACGCAAGGAGGCCGCATGAGCCGCACCGATCCGCACCAGCCGCTGTTGTCCGTGCGCGGCCTGACCCGCACTTGGGACGGCGTGCATGGCTGCCACGATGTCAGCTTCGATCTGTTCCCCGGCGAAGTGCTGTGCGTGGTGGGCGAGTCCGGCTCGGGCAAGAGCACCTTGCTGCAGGCGGTGTCATGGCAGGCCGCGCCGGAATCCGGCAGCGTTTGCTACGACACCCGCGAGCAAGGGCTGGTTGACCTCGCCACGCTGTCCGACGCACGGCTGCGTCTGCTGGCGCGTACCGACTGGGGGTTCGTGCGCCAGAACGCGCGCGATGGCCTGCGCATGCGGGTGAGCGCCGGCGCCAATATCGCCGAGCGCCTGATGGCGGTGGGCGGGCGCCATTATGGCGAGCTGCGCGAAGTGGCTGGCACGTGGATGGAAAAGATGGAGCTCGACCTGGGCCGCCTGGACGATGCGCCGACCAGCTTCTCCGGCGGCATGCAGCAGCGCCTGCAGATTGCCCGCAACCTGGTGACGCATCCGCGCCTGGTGTTCATGGACGAGCCTACCGCCTCGCTCGATGTCTCCGTGCAGGCCCGCCTGCTCGACCTGCTGCGCCGGCTGGTGGCGGACCTTGGGCTGGCTGCCATCATCGTCACCCACGACCTCGCCGTGGCGCGCCTGCTGGCGCACCGCACGCTGGTGATGCAGGGCGGGCGCGTGGTGGAAAGCGGCCTGACCGACCAGATCCTCGACGATCCGCACCACCCGTACACCCAGTTGCTGGTGTCTTCCATTCTGCAGGGCTGATCATGACGCAAGACGCCTACCACCATCAAAGCACGGCCGCCGACGCCCAGCGCATCCAGGTGCGCGGCCTCGGCAAGACCTTCATCCTGCACAACCAGGGCGGCACGCGCCTGCCCGTGCTGCAGGCCATCGATTTCGACGCTGCCGCCGGCGAATGCCTGGTGCTGGCCGGCAGTTCCGGCGCGGGCAAGAGCACGCTGCTGCGCTGTCTGTACGGCAACTACCTGGCCACCGAAGGCAGCATCCGCATCCGTGACAACGACGCGTGGGTGGAGCTGACCCGCGCGCCGGAGCAACGCATCCTGCAATTGCGGCGCGAGGTGATTGGCTATGTCAGCCAGTTCCTTCATGTGATCCCACGCGTGAGCACGCTCGATGTGGTGGCCGAGCCGCTGCAGCAGCGTGGCGCCAGTGCCGACGAAGCGCGCGAGCGTGCCGCGGTGCTGCTGGCGCGGCTGCAGGTGCCGGGCCGGCTGTGGAGCCTGCCGCCCGCGACGTTCTCGGGCGGTGAGCAGCAGCGCGTGAACATTGCGCGCGGGCTGATCGGCGGCCATCCGGTGCTGTTGCTCGACGAGCCGACCGCCTCGCTCGACGCGGATAACCGCGCGGTGGTGGTGGCGCTGATCCGCGAGGCGCTGGCCGAGGGCCGGTGCCTGGTCGGCATCTTCCACGATGAAGCCGTGCGCGAGACGGTGGCCACCAGGCTGCTGCCATTGCACCCGCCGGCTGTCATGGAGGCTGCGCCGGTCGGCAAGCTTGCGGCTGTCGCGGGCTGAGCCATTCATTTTTCCCGTATTCACTCGTTCCCAATCGCTCCCGGAACCGACCATGCTTCCTGCTTACCTGACTCATGCACGAATCGTCCTGCCCGACGGCGTGCTAGCCGACAGCGCCTTGCTGATCGATAACGGCCACATCGCGGCCATCGAGCCCAATGCCGCCGCCGTGCCGCGTGCCGCCCAGGTGATCGACCTGCGTGGCCAGACGCTGCTGCCCGGCCTGGTCGACCTGCATTGCGACGCCATCGAGAAAGAAGCCGAGCCGCGCTCGCGGGTGATGTTCCCGCTGGATTTTGCCGTGGCGCAGATCGATCGCCGCAACGCCGCAGCGGGCATCACCACGCCTTACCACGCGGTCTCGTTCGCGGGTAACTCGTTCGGCGTGCGCAATTTCGACACGGCCGGCGAGCTCGTGCGCGCCGTCGCCGCCTTTCGCGGCCACAGCCTGGTGGATAACCGCATCCATTGCCGCTATGAGGTCACGGACGCCAGCGCGTTGCCGGTGCTGGAGCAACTGGTGGAATCCGGCCTGGTGGACCTGGTCTCCGTGATGGACCATTCGCCCGGGCAGGGCCAGTTCAAGACACTGGAGGCCTACCTGGCCTACATGATGGGCAACCACGCCATGAGCCGCGAAGAGGCCCATGCCGCCGCCGCCAAGAAACTGGTGGAGAAGGACGGCGCACTGGACCGGGTTGAACGCCTGCTGTCACTGGCCGCGCGCACAGGGGTGCCGGCCGCGAGCCATGACGACGACTCGGCACAGCGTATTGCCACCATGCATGCGCTGGGCGTGCGCATGAGCGAGTTCCCGATCAACCTGGAGACGGCGCAGGCCGCCAAGGCAAAGGGGCTGCCGACCATCCTTGGCGCGCCCAACGTGCTGCGCGGCCAAAGCCAGAGTGGCTCCATGCGTGCCATCGACGCCATCAACGCCGGGGTGGCGGACTGCCTGTGCTCGGACTACCAGCCATCCACGCTGATTGCCGCCGCCTTTGCCGCGGAACGCCTCGCTGGCCTGAGCCTGCCGCAGGCTGCCGCGCTGGTCAGCGCCAACCCGGCCGCGGCTTGCGGCTTGTCCGATCGCGGGCGCATCGGGGCCGGGCTGCGTGCCGACCTGGTGGCGGTCGCCATGGTGGCCGGCCAGCCGCTGGTCACGCATACGTGGTCATCGGGCCGGCTGGTGTTTGCCGCGCGCTATCCGGCGGGCGCCCTGGCGGCTGACAGCTCGGGGGTGGTCCAGATGCCGGCGCCCGACGCACCAGGCGAACCAAGCCGCGCGGCAGCATGACCATGGCGGCCGATATTGGCAACGGGTGGGCCGAATCGCCGCAGGCGGGCAGTGTGGCCGCGGTAAGCCTGAGTGCCACGCACACCTTCAGCAAGACGGTGACGCCAGTCATCCGCCTGCTGGCCGGGCTGGGCGTGGAGGGTGACGCGCATCTGGGGGAAACCGTCAAGCACCGTTCCCGCGTGGCGGTGGACCCCAGCCAGCCGAACCTGCGGCAGGTTCACCTGCTATCGGTGGAGCTGCAGGCGATGCTGCAAGCCGCAGGCCATGCGGTGGCGCCCGGCGCGCTGGGCGAGAACATCACCACGCAGGGCATCGACCTGCTGGCGCTGCCAACGGGCGCGCGGCTGCACCTGGGCGAGACCGCGCTGGTCGAGATCACCGGGCTGCGCAATCCCTGCGCGCAGATCGAGCGCTTCCAGCCGGGCCTGCTTGCGCGGGTGCTGGGTCGGGACGATGAAGGCAAGCTGGTGCGCAAGGCCGGCATCATGGGCATTGTCCTGGCCGGCGGACTGGTGCGCGCGCACGACGCGATTCGCGTGACGCTGCCGCCCGAGCCTCACCGCAAGCTGGATCGGGTTTGAGCAGGATGCGAGGATGAGGGTACGGGTGAGGGTGGAGCAGCCCTAGCGGTGCGACGCGCGGACCGTTCCGTGGTGGGAGCCGTGCCAGTCGCCTGGTATGTCGGGGAAGATCTCGCACTCGCCGCGCACGATCAACTCCACCGTCGCGCAGACGCCCTTGACGCCACGCGGGCCTACGCAGACCAGGCTGTGCGGGTGTTCCGAATGATTGGGAATGGCGTACACGCGCATCCCTTCCTGATACAGGGGATGGGCGGGCAGCCTGGCGTTGAGTAGTTCGACAAAACGCAAGGGGCTTACAACCGGCTTTTCCATCTTGCTCTCCCATGGAGCATGGGCGCGACCTCCGGAGGGCTCCGGACGGGCCGAAAGTGCTTGGAGAACGGACTGGACGGGAGGCGGGGGGAGCCCTCCGTCCATGTCACCTGCACAAACCAGGAATGTGGCCAGGACGCCGCGGCAGGCGCGGAATACGGCGCAAAAGCCGCTTACCGCGGCGATCGATTCAAGGGGCCACGCCGTAAGGTTAGGCGATTTACTGGCGGGATCAAGCTTGCCGTCGGCGTAAAAGAGCTAGTAGGACGAAGGCGGCACTCAGCGGCCGCCATCGCAGCTCGGGAAGGCCAGCTGGCGGGCTGAGGTATATTCCACGGGTGGCAGATACGCGCCTCTTACCGATTTCCTTTTCCGCATGAACGTTACGCCACCCCTTGCCACCACTGGTGCTGATCCCGAGGCCGCTTCCTTCGCCGCATTGCGCGCGCACTACGATGGCGTCGTCCTGCCGCTCTGGACCGGGCCGGGCTGGAACGCCACGATGCAGCTGCCCTATGAGGCGCTGTCCGGCGCCGACCAGCAGCCTCTGCCGGTGGCGCGTTACCGCGCCATGGCCTGCGCGCGCCAGCTCTATGTGTTTTCGCAGTGCGATGGCACCGATGAGGCCGCC
Organism: Cupriavidus sp. GW821-FHT02F09; assembly: GCF_059421605.1. NCBI lineage: Bacteria > Pseudomonadati > Pseudomonadota > Betaproteobacteria > Burkholderiales > Burkholderiaceae > Cupriavidus > Cupriavidus sp. GW821-FHT02F09. Next base: position 69,905 of record NZ_JBWKVH010000018.1, on the reverse strand, counting down.
CATGCCGCGCGCCTGTTCGCATCGCTCGGGGGCTGCTTTGCCGATGGCGGGCAGGGCGGCTTTATCTACAGCATCGATGCGCAGGGACAGCCTCTGGATACCACCAAGGACCTGTACACCCACGCCTTCGTCGTCTTTGCCTGCGCGGCGTATTTCAAGCGGTCGGGCAGCACGCAGGCGCGTGCGTTGCTGGATGGCACCACACGGCTGATCGAGGCGCGTTTCGCCACCGCGGATGGCCTGTACCATGCGGCGCTAGCGCAGGACTTTCGCCCACTGGGCGGGGCGCCCCAGCAAAACCCGATCATGCACCTGACCGAGGCCTACCTGGCGGCGTTCGAGGTCACCGGGGAGCGCTCTTATGCGGACCGGCTGGCGGGCATTGCCGCCGCCGTGCTGGCCACCTTTGTCGATCCGGCGACGGGTTGCATTGCCGAATTGCCGATGTGCACCGATCGCGCTGGCAACCGGGTCGAGCCCGGCCATCAGTTCGAGTGGTTCTCGCTGCTTGCCAGCGCGCCCGCGTTGTTCGACGGCTCCGGGCTTGCGCAAGCGCTGGCAAGCGCCTTCGGCTTTGCCATGCAGCACGGCGTTGACACCAGCACCATGGGCGTAGCCGCGGCGCTGCATCTGGATGGCTCGCCCAGAGACCCGATCCAGCGCATCTGGGCGCAGACCGAATTCGCGCGGGCGCTGGCGGTGCGCGGCGACAGCGTGGCGCTGGCGCACCTGCAGGCCTGGCTGAAAGCCTACCCGGCGCGATTCCTGCACGCAGGCGGCTGGCATGAGTGCCTCTCGCCTGCCGGCAAGGTGGAGCGGGCGGAGATGCCTTCGACCACGCCATATCACCTTGCCACCGCCTACCAGGCGCTGCCGCAGGATTGACGGCCTGGCGGATTCACCACCGCATCAGCCGGCCGCGCGGCGGAGCAAACGGTCGAACTCGTTGCGCACGATGCGGTAAGACTCGCCGGAAAAGCCCTCCAGCCCAGCCCGGTCGATCACGGTGATATGGCCGCGGCTGTGGCGGATCATCTGGAGCTCCGCCAGCTTGCCCACCGCTTCGGTCACGCCTTCGCGGCGCACGCCAAGCATGTCGGCAATGGTCTGCTGGGTCACGTCGAGCTCATTGCAAGGCGAGCGGTCCAGCGCCAGCAGCAGCCAGCGGCACAACTGCGTGGTCAGCGAGTGGTGGCGGATGCAGACGGCCGTCTGCGACACCTGCGTGAGCAACGCCTGCATATAGAGCAGGGCCATGCGCTGCAGCGTGGGCAGCTCGGGGTAGATCGTGCGCAGGTCGCTCGCGGCGACGCGAAACCCGGTGCCGCTCCTGCGTACCTCGATCCGGTTGGGCATGGTCTCGGCGCCGGTCAGCGCGGGCAGTCCCACCAGCCCCTCGCGGCCCACGGAGGCCAGTTCCACGGTGGCGCCGCTTTCCTGCAGCGACATCATCGAGATCACCGCCGTGCTCGGGAAATAGAGATGCCGGATGCGCTGGCCGGAATCGCTCAACAGTTGCCCTGTGCGCAGGCTGACGCTATCCAGGCGCGGCAGCAGCAAGCGGCGCTCGTGCGGCGGCAGGGCGCCTAGCAAGTGATTGGCGGCCAGATCCAGTTCGGTATCGATCATCCCGTTGTCTCCCGAAGTCGAAAGGTCGCGGCTGCTGCGCCAGCCGTTTGGTTTTTTCTCTGTTCGGTATGCCACGCAGCCGGGCTTGACCCGTTAACGTATTAAGCGTCATGCGTGCGCTTGCCGACACTGGCCGGAGGTTGGAGATCGCCACGGTATTGGGGGGATATGCTTTTGGCTGGATTCAGCCCCGGGTTCATACTTTTGACGGGGGGGTTAGGTGGCCGGGGCGCCGCACGGGGATGCGGCGGACGGATCGGCGCAAACAATCTATAAAAACCTGTAAGTTTCTGTGGGTGGCGGCGACGAATGGGCACATTCACCCAGTTGGAGATTGCCATGTACCCGAACCTCACCAAGTCGTTCACCAAGTCACTGTTTGCCGCCGCCATCACCGGCGCGGTGCTTGCCCTGGGCAGCGCCCAAGCCGCCAGCCCGGCTGCCCACGGCGCCACCAGCGTGCGCGACATCTACAGCGACGGGGCGCGCACTGCGCCCGTGAACGCCTTCACCGATGGCGCCCGCGCCCGCATGGTGGATCCGTTTACCGATGGCGCGCGCATCGCCGGCCTGGACCGCACTGGTCCCTCCGCAGATCCGGCGCGCAGCATCGACCCGTTCGTCGACGGCGCACGCAAGCTCGATACGTTCACCGATGGCGCGCGCATCGCCGGCCTGGATCGCGCTGGCGTATCCGCCGATCCGGCGCGCAGCATCGACCCGTTCGTCGACGGCGCCCGCAAGCTCGATACGTTCACCGATGGGGCCCGCATCGCTGGCCTGGATCGCACTGGCGTTTCCGCCGATCCGGCGCGCAATATCGACCCGTTCGTCGATGGCGCGCAGAAAGTGGCTGGCATGGATACCCGCGGCGTTTCGGCGTCGCCGGCCCGCAGCTTCAACGTGTACCAGGATGGCGCGGATGCGTGAGCCGCGCGCGGTCCAATGCGCCGGGGCCGGCTACTCGTCCAGCCAGGACCCGCGCAGATCGCTCTTTTGCAGCAGTTGCAGCAAGGTTTCGGCGGGCCGGCTCAGGCGGCCCGCGCGCAGCGAGATGAACTCCACCTCCGGCAGCGCCGGCAGGCTGTCGCCGTTGACCAGCGGCGACAGCCCGCGCCCGGACAGGTATTGCGCGCGCACGGTAATGCCCAGCCCGCCGCGCGCGGCGGCGATGCAGCCCGAGTGACTGCTGCTGGTGCAGACGATCTGCCAGCGCATCCCGGCCTTGGCCAGCGTATCGAGCACGATGGCGCGCGTGACACTGGGCTCGGGCACCAGGATCAGCGGCAGCGGCTGGCGCAGGTCCGCCACCGTGCCGGGCCGGGCTAGCCACTCCAGCTTGCCCCTGAACAACGGAGACCCGCGCCGGTCGCCTTCGCGGCGCTTGCCGATCATCAGGTCCAGCGCGCCGGCATCCATCAGCTCGTAGAGCTTGCCGGTCATGCCGATGGTGATTTCCAGCTCCACATCCGGATGCGAGTTGCGAAACGCCGCCAGCACATTGGGCAGGGGGCCCAGCGCGAGGTCATCGGAAGTACCCAGGCGCACGCGGCCCTGCAGGCGCGGCGCATTGAACTGGGACTCCGCGCGCGCAATGGCATCCAGGATCAGCCGCGCATGCGCCAGCAGCGCCTCGCCGTCGGCGGTCATGGTCAGGGTGTGGGTATCGCGCACAAAGAGCCGGCGCCCGACGTGCTGTTCCAGGCGACGGACGTGGTCGCTGACGCTGGATTGGGACAGGCCGAGCTGGCGCCCCGCGTCGGTAAAACTGTGCGCGGCGGCTACGGTGGCGAAGGTCTTGATCCAGACAGGATTGAGCATGCCGCATTGTCATCGGATTTTCCGATGACAGTCAATATACCTAGCGGGGTTCCCGATTGGCATGGCCGGTATTAACATCGGCAGCATTCCTGGCACTGGTTTTGCCCCGATCGCTTCTTCCACGGTCCACTCCAGATGCCGCGCCGGTCATTGCCCCTGATTGCCGGCACTTGCCTCGAGACGTACCAGATGACCAGCCAAACCTCGCAAAAGGCCATGTTGTGGATCGTCGCAGCGGGCTTTTTCATGCAAACGCTCGACACCACCATTGTCAACACCGCGTTGCCCGCGATGGCGCGCAGCCTCAACGAAAGCCCCCTCGACATGAAGCCCGTGGTAGTGGCCTACACGCTGACCATGGCCATGCTCACGCCGGCCTCGGGCTGGCTGGCCGACCGCTTCGGCACCCGTCGCGTGTACTTCGCCGCGATCCTGATCTTTGTGCTGGGCTCGCTGTTCTGCGCGGGTGCGCAGAGCCTGGACCAGCTCGTGATTGCCCGCGTGATCCAGGGCGTGGGCGGCTCCATGCTGCTGCCAATCGGCCGGCTGGCGGTGCTGCGCAGCGTCTCCGGCGAGCATTACATCGCGGCGCTGGCCTTTGTCTCGGTGGCGGGGCAGGTCGGGCCGATCTTTGGCCCGGTGCTGGGCGGCTGGATCGTGCAGTCGGTGGCCTGGCACTGGATCTTCCTGATCAATGTGCCCGTGGGCGCCATCGGGATGCTGGCGGTCTTGCGCTACCTGCCCGACCACACCATTGGCCGTGCGCCACCGTTCGACTTTGTTGGCTGCGGCCTGTTGTCGCTTTGCATGGTGGCGTTCTCGCTGGCGCTGGACACCCCGCGCGAGGCAAGCCACGCGGCATGGAGCGGCAGCCTGTTCGCGCTGAGCCTGCTGTCCGCGCTGCTTTACATCCCGCATGCGCGGCGCCGTCAAAGTCCGCTGTTCCGGCTGGCGCTATTTCGCGAGCCCAATTTCAGCGTGGGCCTGGCCGGCAACCTGGTGTGCCGCATCGGCTCGGGTGCGGTACCGTTCCTGATGCCATTGCTGCTGCAGTTGCAGATGGGATATTCCCCGTTGCATTCGGGGCTGATGCTGCTGCCGGCCGCACTGGCCGGCGTGGTTGCCAAACGCTGGATCGTGCCGCTGGTCAAGCGCTTTGGCTATGACAACTTCCTGCTGGTCAACACGGTATTGGTAGGTGGCTCGATCGCCTCGTTCGCAGCGATTGCGCCGGGATGGCCCGTGGGCCTTGCCATTGCGCAGCTCGCTTTGTTCGGGGCCACCAACTCCATGCAGTTTGCTGCCATGAACAGCGTGACGCTCAAGGGTTTGAGCGTGGAAGACGCGGGCAGCGGCAACAGCCTGTTCTCGATGGTGCAGATGCTGGCAATCGGCCTCGGGGTCACCATCGGCGGCGGGCTGGTCAGCATGTTCACAGCCCAGCTGGGCGTGGCCGGCACAGCTTACCGGCTGGCGTTCTTCACCGTGGGCATGATCACGCTGCTATCGGCGCTGGTGTTCCGCCAGCTCGATGCCGAGCAGTTCGACAAGAGCCGCGGCCCGGCCAGCGTAGCCAGTCGCTGATGCCCCATGGCGGGACGCGGCGCATCGCGCGCCGGCTTGCCCCGTCATCACTCAGTCACGCCGTTCTCATGCAGCAGCCGCTCGCACTCATCGAGCAGGTCGTGCGCAAAGGCCGACTGGTAATTGGGGTCCAGCGCTTCCATCATTTCGTGGGCGGTGTACAGCCCGGCCTCGCGCGAGAGCGTGCCGGCGAGCTGGCGCGCGAACTGATCGCTCAGTTGCGACAGCAAGCGCCGCTCGGCCAGCGCCAGTTGCAGCTTGGAGCGCGACAGCCACAGGCTCGCCAGGGTGGCGCCCTGGGCATCGGTCATCCATTGGCGGTGCTCGTAGAATGCCGACAAGCGCTCGGCGGCGAGCGCAAACAGCAAGGCCTTGCGGGTATTGAAGTCGAGCTTGAGTGCTGGCGCTGGCGTGGGGGCGGAAGCGGAAGCAGAAGCGTCGGGGGAAGAGGTTTTCATCATGACTTGCAAATCGTGCGGTGGGGCGCGAGCCTACCACGCTATCCGGTGCCGGGGCGGCGTGCGTGCGGGTCAGGATTTCCCGGCCGCCGCGAAGCGCGCATTCAGCCAGGCGCCGATCGCCTTGATCTCTTCCATGCAGACCGAGTGAGACATGCGGTAGGTGTGCCATTCCACCTTGCAACCGAGTTTTTCCACGGTCTCGCGCGCCAGCAGGCCGAGCTGCACGGCCACCACATCGTCCTCGCTGCCGTGTCCGGCAAAGATCGGCGTGGCGCGGTTGGCTTCGCTGAACTCGGCGGCAAGCATTGCCGGCGCGGGGATATAGGTGGAAAGGGCAATGATGCCGCCCAGCGCTTCGGGATGCGTCAGGGCTGTGGTATAGGCCACGGCCCCGCCTTGCGAGAACCCCGCCAGCACCACGCGGTGGCTGGGCACACCGCGCTGGTTCTCGCGCGCGATCAGGGCGCGGATGGCATCGCGGGAGACCCGGATGCCGGCCTCGTCCGCATGGCGGCGGGCGTCATCGAGCGACTGGATGTCGTACCACGCCGGCATGACGTAGCCGCCGTTGCAGGTAACCGGGATGGCCGGCGCATTGGGAAACACGAAACGCACGCCGGGCGCGGACGCCAGGCCCAGCTCCGGCACCACGGGCACGAAATCGCTGCCGTCGGCGCCGAGCCCGTGCATCCAGATGACCGACCACGTGGGTGACGGCGCGGTTTCGATTTCAATGGCTGGCAGCAGTGCGCTCATTTCGATGTTCCTTGTTCCCGGATCCTGATCGGGCCCCCTTGCCGGCACGGCGAGCGCGCTGGGCGCCACTGCCCGGTGCGGGGCAATGTGTCTGTGCGGATGGCATGGGGGTGGCCGCGTGAGGCGGCAAGTATCGCACAGCGCCGGCGCGGTGCCGGCGGCTGGGCAATCGGGAACGCTTCAGCAAGCGCCGCGTGTCATGCGAGCGGATGGCCGCGGCGGCTTCAAGCCGCGCGGCATGGCCTGACGGCAAACCGTCAGGCTGCTGAAGGTACGGTAGGCACCGTGATGAGGCCGGGCGCGGAGCGGGGCGCTTGCGCATGCTCCGCGGCAACGGGTGCGCGCCGCTTGTCCACGACGCTCTCGACGCCAGAGGCGGTCACCTCCTCCAGGAAGGCGACCAGGTCGCGGTAGTAGTCGACCTGCATCTGTGCCTCCAGCAGACGACGCTCGGCTTGGAATAAGGTAAGCCGCATTTGCTGCAATTCCCTTGCTGCGATTTTCTCCGGGGTGGGCGGACTAAACATGTCTGCAAGCGAACGCATGGCAACCTCCCGCTATCGACGGCTTCGAATTGAAGCTCCTGCCATGCAACCAATATAGTAAATAAAAGCGCATTTCAGGCCCTGTCGCGCGCCGTCCACACGGTCGATTGCCGGCGTGCAACGGCAGGAGTAAATTCATCGTCCGGTGTTTGCAAGGTGCCCGGCAGCGCTTACATGGCAAGCGTTCCCGGCTCCGGCTGTTTCATTTTTTCCAGGTAGCCGTGGATCTGCGCGACCACCGCCGCGCCTTCGCCCACGGCCGCCGCAACCCGCTTGGTGGAACCCGAGCGCACGTCCCCGATTGCAAAAATGCCTGGCACACTGGTCTCCAGCGTGGATGCCGGCATGGTGCCTTCATGCGCCGTGTCTGTGCCGGTCAGCACGAATCCCTTCGCGTCCACGCGCACATTGCAGCTGGCGAGCCATCCCGTATTGGGGTCGGCACCAGTAAACAGGAACAGATGCCGGACCGGCACCTCGGTCACGCGATCGCTGTCGCGCGAGCGATAGCCGATCGTGGCCAGGCGTTCTTCCCCGCCCAGGGCGACGATCTCCGTGCCGGTATGCAGTTCGATATTGGGCTGGGCCGCGATGCGCTCGATCAGGTAGCGCGACATGCTGGCCTCCAGCCCTGATGCCCGGATGAGAATGTGCACGCGCTTGGCGTGCGCGGCCAGGAACACTGCGGCCTGCCCTGCGGAATTGCCGCCACCCACCAGCACGACCTCTTCGCCGTTGCACAGGCGGGCTTCCACCGGGGAGGCCCAGTAGTAGACGCCGCGTCCTTCGTAGCGATCGAGTTCCGCGATGGCGGGGTGGCGATAAGCCGCACCGCTGGCAATGACCACGGTCCGGGCCGCAATCTTGCGGCCATCGCTCAGCTCGATGCGCTGCGGATGCTCGCCGCAATGCAGCGCGCTCACCTGCAAGGGGATGGCAAGGTGCGCGCCGAACTTTTGGGCTTGCACAAAGGCCCGGCCGGCCAATGCTTGCCCGGAAATACCCGTGGGGAAGCCCAGGTAGTTCTCGATGCGCGAGCTGGCGCCGGCCTGGCCACCTGGCGCAAGGCTGTCGAACACCGCAACACACAGGCCTTCGGAAGCGGCATACACCGCGGTGGCGAGACCCGCCGGACCGGCACCCACCACGATCACATCGTAGATATAGTCCGGGTCGAATTCGGGCAGCAGGCCCAGGCAGGTGGCAAGCTGGCCCGCGTCCGGACATCGCAGCACCGCGCCGCCGGGGCAGATCACCAGCGGAAAGTCGCCGGGCGCGGCGGCGGTGAAATCGAGCAGGGCGCACGCATCGGGATCGGTATCCGCGTCGACCACGGTGTGGGGATAGCCGTTGCGCCGCAGGAACGCCTGCAGATGCAGCAGGCGCGCGTCGCTGCCGCGGCCCAGCAGCGTCGGGCCATTGCCGCGCTCGATCAGGCCAACGCGGCGCAGGATCAGCGCACGCATGATCCGCTCGCCCAGATCGGCTTCCGCGACCATCAGCGCGCGCAGCCGATCGGGTGGAATCGAGATGGCCTCGATGTCCTCCAGCGCCAGGCCGTCGACTAGCGCGGGCTTGCCCGATAGCTGCCCCACCTCGGCAAGGAAGTTGCCCGGCCCGTGCTCGCCGACCACCGACGCACGGTCGCGCGCGTCGCGCTGCAAGACGCGCACGCGGCCCCGCAATACCACCACCATGCCGTGGGCAGGGTCGCCGGTGCGAAACAGGTATTCATTGGCGCGCCACTGCCGCAGTGTGCCGAAATGCTGGAGCCGCACGATCTCGGCGGCGGTAAGCAGGGGCCACATCTGGTGGCGGCGCGACTCCATCGGGGAGAACGCCGCGGTGGCTGCCTCCTGCTCGATGGCCAGGCCCGCCGCAACAATGGCTTGCGGGCCAGGGGGTTCCAGGCTTCCGATAGCGGTGTCTGCGCTCATGGCTGTAAGGCCTCCCGGTGGCACCGCGCGGGCGCCGGTGCGGATGAGTCGAGTGCTGCTGATGCGTGCGCGGGGATGCCCGGGCATGGCCCGGAGAGTTTGCTCGCGATGCCGCGATGCGGCAATCCCTCGTTGTCCGCGCACCCCAAAAGCGTAGTACACGCGGGGCATCAAAGGGCTATAGCGCCAAATAGCGACTCATGAACCCCTTCTTTGGTTTGTGCTGCTTATGCCATTGGTGGATATCGTAGGTACAACCTAGTAAAAACCCTTGACTATCTACTTACAGGTAGATAAGATGTGTTCCATGGATCCCGCAGCAAGGTAACGCCAAGCAGACAAGGCCCAGCCAGCCGGTTTCCAATGCAGCAAATGAGGAACAAAGACGAAAGTCATTTTTTTTGCTCCGCCTCTCTACCTAGTGATAGGTAAGAGGGCGAAAAAACGACGAACCAGCTAAAACCCGGTCCCCGCGGCCAAAGCAGACCCCCGGACCCATGCTTCGATTGGAGAACATCATGAACACCAAGCTTTTTGCCAAGTCCCTGCTCACCGCCGCCACCCTCGCCGCAGCATTCGCTGCTGGCCATGCCCAGGCCGCCGCAACCGTTACCGCCGACAAGTACGGCTATGAATACCGCACCCGCGACGTCTACAGCGACGGCGCCCGCAGCGGCAAGTTCGATACCTTCACCGAAGGCGCACGCGCCGGCAAGGCCGATCCGTTCACCGATGGCGCCCGCGTTGGCAAGACCGACCCGTACACGGATGGTTTCCGTACCGTCGCGGGCCTGGATCGCAGCGGCGTGTCGTCTGAACCCAGCCGCAAGTTCGACCCGTACACCGACGGCGCCCGCAACGACAAGCGCAACCCGTACTTCGACGGTGCCCGCAGCGGCGCACGGGACGTGTACACCGACGGCGCAAGGGCCTGAGTGAAAACCGGTGCCTCAAAGGTCTCGATGGCCGAGGCGCCGGATTGCATGTATCACCCCGCGGCGTCACCGTAACGACGCGCGGATACCTGGAGCACATCATGAACCGTTGGCAGAGTTTCCGGATGTTGGCAGGCTGGGCGCTGGTTTGCGTTGCCAGCGGCTCCATGGCCACCGTGGTGGCACAGGCACTCCCGGCCTGAGGGTTCCCCGGGATCCACAGCATCCGTGGTAAAGAAGGCATATCGCAGCGTCCCCACGCTGCATGCGAAACGGCGCGCCCACTGTGGCGCGCCGAAGCTTTTTACAAGCCCCGTAAATCCAGTCTGCATCCCTGCGCCTCGCTAGCTAGCCAGGCGCTTGTTCCATCCGCGCACAATGCCCGTTGTCAGGGCGGTGCCGGCCAGGATCACGGCGCAGCCCAGCAGCATCGAAGGGGTGATGCGCTCTCCCAGGAACAGCGCACCCCACAAGACACCGAAGGCCGGGATCAGGAATAGCGCGGTCATTGCCCGCGCTGGCCCTGCCTTGGCGATCAGGCGAAAGAAGAGCACATAAGCCAGCGCGGTGCAGGCGGCGGTCAACGCGCCCAGCGCCAGCCACGCGTGCGCGCTTGGCTGCGTGGCCGGCCACAGCCAGGCCGCAGGCGCGCACAGCAGCAGAGCCGATGCGAGCTGGCTGCCCGCTGCCACGGTCAGCGGCGGCACCTCCGCCAGGTACTTGCGGGTAAAGTTGGCGGAGAAGCCATAGAGCAGGGTAGCGGCCAGGCAGGCCAGCGCAGCCAGGCCGGCGGCCTTGCCCGCGGCGCCGTGGTGCAGCCCTGCCTTATCCCACACCAGCCACAGCACCCCGGCGAAGCCCAGGGCCAGCCCGGCTACGCGTGGCGCCCCCAGGCTTTCACGCAACCACAGCCAGCCGATCAGCGCGGTAAACAGCGGCGTGGCCGCGGTGAACATGGCGGAGAGCCCGGCCGGAATCGTCAGCGCGGCAAAGCTGAACAGCACGAAGGGCAGCGCTGAATTCGTGATCCCTACCACGGCGATCGCCCACCAGCGGCGGCGCAGGCCGGCCAGCCCGCCGCGCCAGGCCAGCAGCGGCAGCAGCAGCAGGGCCGCGCCGCCGGCGCGCGCGCCCGCCAGCGGCACCGCGCCAAACTCACCCGCACCCAGACGGATAAACAGGTAGGAGGCGCCCCACAGGGCGGCCAGCGACAGCAACATCGAAAGATCGGAGCGTTTCATTTCCAGGCACCTCATGGGGATGACAGGGCCAGGATAAGACGGCAAACTGGTACCTGAAAAGAACCAGGAACAAGGAAGTTTATGGATCCAGAATTCGCCTTCCCGATCCGCTTGCCGGTACACGGCTCGCGCCATTTGCTGCGCAGCCTGCACGGCCAGCTCAAGGGGGCGATCCTGGACGGGCGCCTGCGCCCTGGTTTGCGCCTGCCTGCTACGCGCGCGCTGGCCCAGGCCTGTGGGGTGTCGCGCAACACCGTCGTGGCCGCCTACGACTTGCTGCTGAGCGAGGGCTACGTGGTGGCGCGCGATCGTGGCGGCACCTATGTGGCGGGGCTGCTGGCGCCCACGCGCGAGCCAGCCCCGCAGCCCGGCGCGCCCGAGGCTGAGCGCCGGCTGGCCGCGTTCTGGCGCGCGCCGCCCTTGCCGCCTCGGGAAGCTTCGCCGCTGGTGCCGCGCTTTGATTTTCGCGTAGGCGTGCCCAGCCTGTCGGCATTCCGGGCAGACCTGTGGGGGCGCCTGACAGCGCGCGCAATGCGGACGATGGCCCATGCGCCGGTGGCCTATGCAGACCCGCAAGGGCAGCCTGCGTTGCGCGAGGCCATTGCCAGCCACGTCTCGTTCGCGCGCGCGGTCGCCTGCCAGGCTGGCGACGTGGTGGTCACGGCGGGCGCGCAGCAGGCCTTCGACCTGCTGGCCCGCGTGCTGGTGACGCCCGGGCGCACCGTGGTGGCGGTGGAGGACCCGGGCTACCCGCCGGCCCGCGCTGCCTTTGCCGCCGCCGGCGCCAGGATCGTGCCGGTGCCGGTGGACGCGCACGGGCTGGTGGTGGACCGGCTGCCTGCCGATACGCGGGTGATCTACGTCACGCCATCGCACCAGTTTCCCCTCGGCCATGCCATGTCGGCGGCGCGGCGCGCGGCCTTGCTTGCGTTCGCGCAGGCGCACGGCGCGGTCATCGTCGAAGACGATTACGATGGCGAGTTTCGCCACGGAGAGCGCCCGCTCGACGCCCTGCAGACCCTCGACCGCGCCGAATCCGTGTGCTACGTCGGGACCTTCTCCAAGAGCCTGTTTCCCACGCTGCGGCTGGGCTTCGTGGTGGCCCCGCGGTGGGCCCGGCAGGCGCTCACGCTGGCCAAGCAGTGCAGCGACTGGCATTGCGCTGCCGCCGCGCAGGACACGCTCGCCGCCTTCATCGCCGAAGGGCACCTGGCACGCCACGTGCGCAAGATGCGCCGGCTCTATGGCGTGCGCCGCCAGCTGCTGCTGGATACGCTGCGCGCGGATTTCAGCGGCCGGCTCGATCCGGTGCCCTGCGCCGCCGGGCTGCATCTGGCCGCGCTATGCGTTGGCCATGCCGATCTCGAGCCGCTGGCGGAGCGCGCGAGGAAGCAGGGCATCGGGGTCTGGACCACGCAGGAGTACTACCTTGGCCCGCAGGACCGTGCGGGCTTGCTGTTTGGCTTCGGCGCGATCGACGAGGCGGGCATCGCGGCGGGGCTGAAGGCGCTGCGCAAGCTTTGGTGAGGGCCGGCGCGGTCAAGCCTAGATGCTCGCGGTGCAACTCTTGGCGCATTCGGTCGGATCGGAGGAGACATGGGGCATGGGCCGGAATCCGACTTTGAGGCGATATGCTCGGCACGCGAGCCTATCACAGCGTGGGCATGACCACCCCGATGGTGCGTACTCCGCGCTAACTCCGCGGCGATCGCGGCGCCTTCTTCGGCGGCGCTCCAAGGGCGCCGGACGCGGCGGCCTGCACGATGCGGCGGAAGGTTGGGCATTCCATGTGGCTAGGCGCCGGGCAGGCGGCGGCGTGGCGCAGGCCGTCGCGCATGGCGCTGAGCTTCTTGATCGTCCTGTCCAGCTCATCCGCCTTGGCCGCGAGCATCTGCCGGTCGATGCGCGGCTGCCCCTGCGGCGCGAACATGAGGGCAATTTCGTCGAGCGAGAAGCCGGCGGCGCGCCCCAGCGCGATCAGCGCCAGCCGTTCCAGCACGCCGGCATCGAACAGGCGGCGCAGCCCGCGCCTGCCAGTGGAGGCAATCAGCCCCTTTTCCTCATAGAACCGCAGCGTCGATGCGGGAACGCCGGACTGCTGCGCCACTTCGGCTATGTCTAGGCTTTTCACCCTCTTGACCTCAAGTCGACTTGAACTGGCACAGTCTAGCTTCCGCTCCCTGGGGCAGCAAAGGAAAACGATCATGGACGTCACGCAACAGGCCGAAAGCGAGCAGGCGACGCTCTGGAGGGGCCGCTCCGGGCGCGCCTGGGTCGAGGCGCAGGCGCTGCTCGACCAGATGTTCAAGCCCTTCGAAGACCTGCTCGTCAAAGCGGTCCGTGGCGGCGCCGGGCACCGGGTGCTGGATGTGGGCTGCGGTACGGGCAGCACCACGCTCGCCGTAGCGCGGCGGCTCGGCGCGAAGGGCCATTGCACCGGCGCCGACATTTCGGATCCGATGATCGCCGCTGCGCGGGTGCGCGCCGAACGCGAAGATATCACCGCACGCTTCATCCGCGCCGACGTGCAGAAACATGACTTCGAGCCCGCAAGCTTCGATTTGATCATCTCGCGCTTCGGCGTCATGTTTTTCGACAACCCGGTCCTGGCCTTCAAGAACCTGCGCCACGCCGCACGGGACGGCGCAGATCTCTGCTTTATCGCGTGGCGCAGCGCCGCGGAAAATCCGTTCATGACGACGGCCGAGCGCGCCGCTGCGCCGCTGTTGCCGAGCATGCCCGCCCGCCGGCCAGGTGCGCCGGGACAGTTCTCCTTCGCGGAAGGGCATTGGGTCTCTTCCATGCTGGAGGAGAGCGGCTGGGCCGAGATCGACATCCGGCCGCTCAACGTGGAATGCACCTTCCCCGAGAACGAACTGGTCGGCTACCTGTCCCAACTCGGCCCCGTTGGCCTGATCCTGCAAGAGGCGGACGAGCGCACGCGCATGCAGGTCATCGAAACGGTCCGCACCGCCTTCGATCCCTATGTGCACGGCGCTGAAGTTCGCTTCACTGCGGCCTGCTGGATGGTCAGCGCCCGAGCGCCGTTTGCGTCGGGCGCGCTGAAGGGGGCCACCCATGTCTGACGCAGTGGGCTACCCGATGTGCGCTTTCCTGATCGGGACGGGCGCGACCGTGGTGATGGACATCTGGGCCGCGGCTCGACAGTGGCTGCTCGGCATTCCTCCACTGAACTATGCCCTGGTAGGCCGCTGGCTCGCCCATCTGGCGCGAGGGCGCTTTCGCCACGATCCCATTGCCGCTTCGCCGCGCGTACGGGGCGAACGCCTGATTGGCTGGGTCGCCCATTATCTGATCGGCATCGCATTTGCGGCCGTGCTGCTCGCTTTATGGGGCCACGGCTGGGTCCGTCATCCGACGCTCGGCCCCGCGCTGATCGTTGGCATTGGCAGCGTGGCGGCTCCCTTCTTTTTGATGCAGCCAGCCATGGGCGCCGGCGTCGCAGCAAGCCGCACACCGCGTCCCGCCGCCGCGCGCTTCCATAGCCTCGTCACGCACGGGATATTCGGCCTGGGTCTTTATGCGGCGGGCCGGGTGACAAGCTGGCTGGACACGTTGCCATGGCCGAGCTTTTGGTAGCAGCGCCAAGCGCGTTCTTCCCGCAATGCCTACGCGCCCCAAAAAGCGATTCAGCGGTTTATCCGCATAATCCATCGAAACTATCCATTTACCTTATATTGCCACGCTCCCTACACTTTGCGCCAACGCCCCCCTTAGCAGGGCGTACGACAAGAGAGGAGCAAGTATGGAGATCACCTTGGCGCGCCGCACGGCGGCGCTGGCGCTAGCTTTGCCGTTGCTCGCCTGCGGCGGCAACGATGAGAGCGCAAACACGGGCACCGCCGTCACGTCCACCGCGGCGGCCACCCCGGGCATGACGCTGACCATCACCGCGCGGGAAGACATGCCTGGCACCTATGGCAACGTAGGCGCCTACGAAAAACTCACGGGCACGCTCAAGGGCGAGGTCGATCCCGCCGATGCGCATAACGCCATCATCCAGGACCTGGCGCTGGCCCCGGTGAATGGCCGCGGGCTTGTGGAGTACACCACGGAATTCGTCATGCTCAAGCCCAAGGACATGAGCAAGGCGGGTGGCGTGCTGCGTTACGACGCGCCCAATCGCGGCAATATCCTGACCATGCCGAACCCCACCGCGGTGCCCGGGGATTCGCTCTACTTCGAACGCGGCTACGTGCTGCTGTACTCGGCCTGGCAGGGCGATGTGCCGAAGAGCTCGGCGGCAAGGCTCACGCTGGCGGTGCCGGTGGCAAAGAACAAGGACGGCACCAGCATTACCGGCCCGTATGCGGCGGAGCTGATCCCGAGCGCTGCCAGCCCGTCGATGAGCCTGCCGGGCGGCGTGTTCAACAGTACGATGATTCCCTATGCGCCAGCCAGCCTCGACAACACCTTGCCGGGCTACACGCTGACGCGGCGCGTAAACGAGACCGACCCGCGCGTGGCGATTCCCGCCACGGACTGGAAGTTCGCCACCTGCGATAACGCAGGCAACCCCTTCCCGGGCAAGTCCGACGCCGCCAACATCTGCCTCAAGGGCGGCTTCGTGCCGGGCTATCTCTACGAGATCACCTACGTGGCGAAAGACCCGAAGGTGATGGGTGTGGGCCTGGCGGCGCTGCGCGACACCATCACGTTTTTCCGGCACCAGGCCGCGGATTCGGCGGGCACGCCCAATCCGGTGGCGGGCGCGGTGCACTTTGCCATCGGGCAGGGCACTTCGCAATCGGGCAACGCGATGAAGACCTTCCTGCATCTTGGCTTTAACCAGGCGCTGGATGGCAGCAAGGTGTTCGACGGCATCTACGCGCATGTGGCCGCGCGCCAGACCAATATCAACACGCGCTTCGCCGTGCCGGGTGGCGGCGGTGGCCTGCGCACCGACCATCGCGCCTTCGGGCAGACCGCGCCGCGCGGGCTGGCTGCCGACTACCACGACACGCTGGCGGGCCGCAGCGGCGGCGTCATGCAGCGCTGCACCGCTACGCAGACTTGCCCGAAGTTCTTCCTCGGCCTGTCGGGCACGGAGTTCTGGCAATTGCAGGGCTCGCCGGTGCTGACCGATCCCTACGGCTTTGCCGACCTGAAGCAGCCTGACAATGCGCGCATCTACTACTACGCCAGCACGCAGCACGGCGGCAAGTCGCCGCTGATCAGCTACGCGCCAGCGTCGACGGTGTACCCGGCAGGCTCCATGGTCGATTTTGCCGATACCTTCCGCGCGCTGTTCGTCGCGCTGGAAGACTGGGTGGCTCGTGATGTCGCGCCGCCGGCCAGCCAGGTTCCGGCCATCGCCGATGGCACGCTGGTGCGGCCCGATCAGCTGACCTTCCCCGTGACCAAGGGCATTACCTGGGCCGGCGCGGGCAGCAATGCTGCGATTCCCGCGCTGCAGTACCTGGCGCGCTATAACGGCTTCCCGCTGCTCGACTACGGCCCGACCTATCGCCCGCAGGATGAGTCCGGCATCCCGACTTTGCTGCCACCGTCGTACATGGGACGGGACTACGCCATCATGGTGCCGCAGGTGGACGCGCAGACCGGGCTGACCAAGGCCGGCATCCACGGCGTCGACGTGGACGCGCCAGTGGGCACCAGCCTGGAGTTCAACTATGTGGCCACGCCGGGCATCGTGGATCTGGTCAACCTGAGCGGCAGCTACATTCCCTTCCACAAGACCGAGGCCGCGCGCATTGCGGCTGGCGATACGCGGCCCTCGCTGGAGTCGCTCTACACCGACCAGGCCGGCTATGTGGCCAAGGTACAGAGCGTGGCCGCCGGGCTGGTGGCCAGGCGCTTCCTGCTGCAGGCGGATGCCGACCGGCGCGTGGCGAACGCGCAGGCGAATCCCGTGTTGCCCTGAGCGAAGGGGCCTTTGAAGGGGCTTTTGAAGGGGCTGTGATGCGGCGGGCGGGGCGCTCCGCCCCGCCTAGCCTGGAAGCCTGGCTGCGGTTCCTGCGCCTTGCCATCCGGGGTCCGCGGCAAAGCGCTCCGCAAGGAAGTCCAGCATGGTGCGCAGGATTGCCGGCATTTGCCGGCGCGATGCGTAGACGCCGTGGATGCCAAGCGCCTGCGGTTGCCACCCGGGCAGCAGGGCCACCAGTTGCCCGCTGTGCAGCAGCGGCGCGGCAGAGTAGAGCGGCTGCATGGCAATGCCGGCGCCAGCCACCGCGGCGGCCAGCAGCACGGTCGATTCATTGGCGCTGAGGTTGCCCTGCACCGGCACCGCCAGCGTTTCCCCCGCGCGTTCCAGTTGCCACAGGCTTTTGCCGAAGTACGAGTAGGTGAGGCAGTTGTGCATGGCGAGGTCCTGCGCCTGGCGTGGCATGCCATGGGCGGCGATGTAGGCAGGCGCGGCGCAGATCACCGAGGCGCAACTTGCCAGCGGGCGTGCGATCAGGTTGGGGTCGAGGTCGTTGGTGATGCGGATCGCCAGGTCGATGCGCGTCTCCACCAGGTTGACCGCCTGGCTGGCGATATGCAGGTCGACGGCGGTTTCCGGATAGCGTTTCAGGTAGGCCGTCACGGCCGCGGCAAGCACGGACTCGGCCAGCGATTGCGCGCAACTGATGCGCAGCATGCCGCGCGGCATGCCCGCGCGCTCATGCTCGGGCCGTGCCATCTGGGCGGCGATCTCCAGCATCTGGCGGCAGCGCAACAGCGCTTGCTCCCCGGCGGGTGTCAGGCTCAGGCTGCGCGTGGAGCGGTGCAGCAGGCGTTGCTCGGCCCAGGTTTCCATCTGCGCGAGATAACGGGTGACCATGGCGCGCGACATGTCCAGCGCCTCGGCGGCGGCCGTCATGCTGCCGCGTTCGGCAATGGCGACGAAGACTTCGGCGGCGGTAATGCGGTCCATGGGATGGGTTGGCGGGTGGCGTTGGTGTAGCTTGTTGCCCTATTTAATCGATTTATGCAACAAAGATGTTCATTCTATGGGGTTTTTGTACCGGTCTGTGCAAATTATGCTGGCGGTTTCCTTGATCCCCAGCCATGTGAGACTCCCGATGCGCTCCAGCCTGACCCTGAACCGATTCCTGCGCGGCCTCGCCACCGCCTTGTGCCTGGGCATCGTCGCCAGCACGCCCGCAGTGGCCGCAGCCGCGCTCAAGCTGGAGGTCTACAACCCCGGCACCAAGAGCATTTTCCCGGTCTCGTCCGAGCTCGTCACCGGCGCGCACGACGCGGTGCTGATCGACGCGCAGTTCCAGCGCAACGACGCCGAGGCGCTGGTTGCGCGCATCCGCGCCAGCGGCAAGAACCTCACCACCATCTACATCAGCCACAGCGATCCGGATTTCTACTTCGGGCTGGACGTGCTCAAGGCCGCGTTCCCGGCGGCCAGGATCGTTGCCACGCCGCAAACGGTGGCGGCCATCCAGGCATCCATGTCGGGCAAGCTGGCTTACTGGGCCCCGATCCTGAAGGACAATGCGCCCAAGGCGCTGGTGCTGCCCGAGCCGCTGGCCGGCAATGCCATCGAGCTCGAGGGCAGCAAGCTGGAAGTGCTGGGCCTGGACGGCCAGGCGCCGGAGCGCACGGTGGTGTGGATTCCGTCGCTCAAGACCGTGGCCGGCGGCGTGGTGGTCTTCGGCAAGAGCCACGTCTGGGTGGCCGATACGCAAACACCGGCCTCGCGCCAGCACTGGATCGCCATGCTTGATCGCATCGCGGCTAAGAAGCCAGCGCGGGTCGTGCCCGGGCACTATCTGGACGATGCGCCGCAGACGCTGGCGTCGGTGCGCTTCACGCGGGACTACCTGCGCACGTTTGAGCAAGAGGCGGCGCGCGCGCCGGATGCCAAGGCGCTGAGCGCGGCGATGCAAAAGCACTATCCGCAGCTGGGCGGCCTGGACTCGCTCGATCTGAGCGCCAAGGTCATCAAGGGCGAAATGCAGTGGCCCGCAAAATAACGGCGGTGCGCCAAGCCGCGTTTCGCGTTTCGCGATGCGCATGACGCCTGCATCAAATCTCAGGAAGCATTGATCATGTCCGGTCTCACCCTGCATTACATCTACGACCCGCTGTGTGGCTGGTGCTACGGCGCCGCGCCGCTGGTGCGTGCCGCGCGCGACGTGCCTGGCCTCGCGCTCGCGCTGCACGGCGGCGGCATGCTCACGGGCGCCAACCGCCGCCGCATCACGGCGCAATGGCGCGACTACGTGATGCCGCACGACCGCCGCATCGCCGCGCTCACCGGCCAGCCGTTCGGCGAGCGCTATTTCGAAGGCTTGCTGCGCGACGAGAGCGCGATGATGGACTCCGCGCCGCCTACCACCGCGATCCTGGCCGCGCAGGCGCTGGGCGGCGTCGAGGCCGCCGCCGATCTGCTGGCGCGCCTGCAGCATGCGCACTATGTGGACGGGCTGCGCATTGCCGATGCGCAGGTGCTGGCCGATCTTGCCGGACAGGCCGGACTGGACCCGCAGCGCTTTGCCGGCCTTTGTCTGGACATTGGGGGTGACAAGACGCATGCGCATATGGCCGCCAGCCGCGCGCTGCTGAACCGTCTGGGCGGGCATGGCTTCCCCACGTTTGCGCTGCAAAACGGCACCGATCAATTTGCGGTGCTGGACGTGGGCCCGTTCCTTGGCGACGCGCGGGCGTGGCAGGAGAGCCTGGCGCGGGCGGTTGCGCGGCAGGGCGGGCGCATGGAGGTGGGCAGCCAGGATGGCGCCGGCGGCCCGGCTTGCGACGCGCAGGGTTGCGCTTTGCCGGCGCAAGGGTAAACTTCGCGCCCGCATTGCCGTTATACCAATCGACGTCCCGGCACACAGGCTGCGCCGGTTCCGTCGATTGTCGTTTGCACGCGGCTTGTCCTTTCGTCGGGACGAGCGCCGCACGAGACGGCATCGACCCTACACCCGCACCCTACATGCCGCACATCCAAGGCCCTCCCGGAGAGACCGAACTTTTTCGCACGCTTGTACTCGGCGTGACCGATTACGCGATCTACGCGCTGGATCCCGCTGGAACCGTGAGCAGTTGGAACCCCGGCGCGCAGCGGGCCAAGGGATACACCCGGGATGAAATCCTGGGTGCGCATTTCTCGTGTTTTTACACGCCGGAGGATCGCGCCGCAGGGCTGCCCGAGCAGGCGTTGCGGCAGGCGCGCGAGGCAGGCCGCTTCGCGGCGGAAGGCTGCTGGCGCTTGCGCAAGGATGGTTCCCGCTTCTGGGCCCACGTGCTGATCACGCCGATCTTCGATCGCAAGGGCAAGCAGCTTGGCTATGCCAAAGTTACGCGCGACATGACGCAGCAAAAGGCCGACGCCGAGCGCATTGCGGAGGTGACACGCACGCTGGACCTGGCTCTTGCGAACATGTCGCAGGGGCTGTGCCTGTTCGATCCGCATGGCACGATCATCCTGACCAATCGCCGCATGGAAGAGATCTTCCGCGGCGCGGGCGCGGCGCTGGTGCCAGGCGCGGATTTTCTCGCCCTGTGCCGTACCATGGCTGGCGTGCGCGAGAGCGAAATCGCGGCACCAGGCGTGCTCGCCAGCCGCCTTGGCGGCGATATGCAGGCCGAGGCTGGCCAGTCCGACGACCGCGCGGAGCAATACGCGCAGGCGCTTTGCGAGCGGCACCGCGAGATCCTGCGCCGCCACCAGCAATGGCGCAGCGTGGAAGCGTTGCCCGACGGGCGCGCCATTGCGCTGTCGCACAGCGCAATGGCTGACGGCTCGTGGGTGACCACCTGCGAGGACGTGACCGAGCAGCGACGCATCGAAGCCAAGATCCAGTACATGGCGCGCCACGACGGGCTCACCGGCCTGCCCAACCGCAGCTATTTCAACGACTACCTGGACGAAGAACTGCAGCGCGCGCAAAGGCAGGGCAGCCGGGTGGCAACGCTTGGCATCGACCTGGATCGCTTCAAGGAAATCAACGACCTGCACGGGCATGCGGCCGGCGACACCGTGCTGCGCGCGGTGTCCCAGCGCATCGCCAGCCAGCTGGAGCCGGGCGAGTTCATCGCTCGCATCGGCGGCGATGAGTTCATTGCCGTGAAGCGTTTCGAGCGGCAGGCCGAGCTGAGCGACTTCAGCGCGCGCCTGGTGACATGCCTGAGCGAGCCGGTGCGGCTCGATGGCTTTGACCTGACCACGGGCGCGAGCATCGGGATTGCGATCTATCCCGGCGACGGCACCCATCGCGACCAGCTGGTCAGCAATACCGACCTGGCGATGTACCGTGCCAAGGGCAGCTTGTCCGAATCGATCTGCTTCTACGAAAGCCGGATGGACGAGGCCGAGCGCGAGCGGCGCGCGCTGGCCGGCGAGCTGTGGACCGCCATTGCCGCCAACCAGTTCGTGCTGGACTACCAGGTGCAGACCGCCATTGCCAGTGGTGAGGCCATCGGCTGCGAGGTGCTGTTGCGCTGGCATCATCCCGAGCGCGGGCTGATCGCGCCCGACAGCTTCATCCCCCTGGCTGAAGAATGCGGCGCCATCCTGCCGATCGGCGAGTGGGTGCTGCGCACCGCATGCCAGGAAGCCGCGCAGTGGACGTTCCCGCGCAAGATCTCGGTCAACCTGTCGCCGGTGCAGATCACCCACGGCAACCTGGTCACGCTGGTGGCGCAAGTGCTGGAGGAAACCGGGCTGGCAGCGGGACGGCTGGAACTCGAAATCACCGAATCGACCATCATCGGCGACAAGGAGCGGGCGCTGGACATATTGCGCCGCATCAAGGCGCTGGGCGTGACCATTGCCATCGACGATTTCGGCACGGGCTACTCTTCGCTCGACACCTTGCGCTCCTTCCCGTTCGACAAGATCAAGCTGGATCGCACCTTTATCGCGGAAATCTCCGACAGCCAGCAGGCCAAGGCCATCATCCGCGCCATTCTGGCGCTGGGCCAGAGCCTGGCGATCCCGGTGCTGGCCGAAGGCGTGGAGACCGACGAGCAGCTCAGCCTGCTGCAGGCCGAGGGCTGCGACGAAGCGCAGGGATTCCTGCTCGGGCGCCCGCAGCCGCTCGAGTATTTCCGCCGCGCCCACGCCGTGGTCGGGCCGCGGCTGGTGACGACGCAGACATCGGAACGCTAAGAGGCGCATCCGGCGCATGCGGCGCATGCGATGCATCCTGTGCGCGCCTGTCGCGATCCGTGCGCTTGACGCGCGGTCCGGGCCGCACGCGGCGCCTTTGCGCGGCGGTGGAACTCGCCCGCCAGCCAGCCACTCTCATTGCTTGTCGGCAGCTTCCCGCGCTGCCGCACAGGTAAAAACCGGGAGGGGCCGTGGCACCACGCATCACCGTCGAAGGCGGCCAGCCGGCAGGCCAGCCTCATGTGCGCGAGGTGGACGACCCCACCGGTGGCCAGACACTCGCCCCGCACCGCTTGGCAGGTTGTGCGCACGCCGATCCGCTCACGCCCGCCGATCGCTACCAGGAGTTGTTCGTGGCGGTGCAGATGGGGCGCATTTTTCCCGACAGCAAGACCTTCACCGACGCCATGCCCCGGCAGGACCCGGCCACCATCCTGGCCGCCTACCGAGCTCGCGCCAGCGCAGCCGGCTTCGACCTTGCCGCCTTTGTGCACGCGCATTTCGTGCTGCCCGAGGTGCCGCGCAGCTGCTACGAGTCCGACCCCAACCAGCCGCTGGCCGACCATATCGACGGGCTGTGGGCGGTGCTGACCCGGCATCCCGCGCAGCACCCGCCGCAATGCTCGCTATTGCCGCTGCCGCATGCCTACGTGGTGCCGGGCGGGCGTTTCTCCGAGCTCTACTACTGGGATTCGTACTTCACCATGCTGGGCCTGGCCGCCAGCGGGCAGGCCGGCTTGCTGCGCGGCATGGCGGACAACTTCTCCTACCTGCTCGACACCTATGGCGTGATCCCCAACGGTACCCGCAGCTACTACCTGAGCCGCTCGCAGCCGCCGGTGTTCGCGCTGATGGTGGAGCTGTTCGAGGAACACGGTGTGCAGGCCGAGCTGGGCTTCTTGCCACAGTTGCGCAAGGAGTACGCTTTCTGGATGCGGGGCGCCGACTGCCTTGCGCCGGGGCAGGCGTGCCGGCGGGTGGTCAGGCTGGCCGACGGCAGCCTGCTGAACCGCTACTGGGACGAGCGCGACACCCCGCGCGAGGAAGCCTATATCGAAGATATCGGCACGGCAGCATTGGCCGCCCGGCCGGCCGCCGAGGTATTCCGCGACCTGCGCGCCGCGGCCGAATCGGGCTGGGACTTCAGCTCGCGCTGGCAGGAACCCGGCGGCGGGCTGGAGTCCGTTCGCACCACGGCGATCCTGCCGGTGGATCTCAATTGCCTGTTGTTCAAGCTGGAGCACAAGCTCGCCGAACTGGCCCGGGCCGCCGGCGATGCCGACGCACCGGTCTTCGCCCAGCGCGCGCAGGCCCGCCGGGAGGCCATCGACCGGCTCATGTGGCGCGAGGCCGAGGGCGCCTACTTCGATTTCGACTGGCAACGCCACCACGCCCGCGCCAACCTGACGGCGGCGACCGTGGTGCCGCTCTACGTTGGCGCGGCCACTCCCGCGCAGGCGGCGCGGGTGGCGCAAACCGTGGCCGCGAGGCTGCTGCAGCCCGGTGGCATTGCCACCACGGAGCACGTCAGCGGCCAGCAGTGGGACCTGCCCAACGGCTGGGCGCCGCTGCAATGGCTGGCGATCGGCGGGTTTGCGTGTTCCGGGCAAGCGGCGCTTGCGCACGAGATCGCCCATCGCTGGCTGTTGACCGTGGCGAGCCTTTACCAGCGTGAGTACAAGCTGGTGGAGAAGTACGCCCTGCAGCTCACAGAGGACGGCGCCGTAGGCGGCGGGGGCGGCGAGTATCCGCTGCAGGATGGCTTTGGCTGGACCAACGGTGTGGTGCGCAGGCTGCTGCAGGAGCACCCTACGCATGTGGCGTGCCGCTGCCGCGCGGGTGTGAAGTCCGTGAAGGCGTGAGGCATGAAGGCGTGGCTTCAGCGGTGGCTGGCGCCGGTTGCGCCCAGCCACCGCGCCACCGTGGCAGCCAGCCAGGCCGGATCATCGTGCGGCAAATCGTGCCCCGCCCAGGGATGGCGGCGGTGCTGCGCGCCCCATGCTTCGGCCAGGCGCGCAGAGCACACCGGGTCGACCAGATGATCCGCCGCCGACGACAGTACCAGCGTCGGGCAGGCCGGCGGCGCACCCGGCGCGTGATAGCGTGCCGCGGCCCATAGCTGGCGCAGGGCATTGGCCCGGCTTACCGGCGCACTGGTGCGAATCGCGCACCAGTGCGCCACATCCGTCGCGAAGGCCGCGCTGGCGTTGCAGGTCAGCCGGTAGATGATGCGCTCGCAGTAAGGTGCGTTGTGCCAGCGCAGCGCCATGCCCAGCAGTGCGGGCCAGTTGCGCGTCGGCAGCCGCTCGGCCACGCTGCAAAAGGGCCGCATGCTGGTGTTGACCAGCACCAGCGTGCCGATCTCCTCCGGGTGCTGCTGCGCCCACTGCGCCGCCACCATGGCGCCCAGCGACATCGCCAGCAGCCGGTACGGCCGCGCCAGCCCCTGCCTGGCGGCACGATCGCGCAGGAACGCCACCATGGCAGCTACGTTGGCCGGCGCGCGCCCGGTCGCCTCAACGCCATTGCCAGGCAGGTCCAGCATGGTGACTGGCCCGATGCCGGCGTGGGTTTGCAGCACGCCCGGCAAGACGCCCCAGTGGCGTGTCTCGCGTGTCAGGCCGCGCAGCAATATCCAGTCGCTCATCCGGGCGGCCCCCAGGGCCACTGCGCGTTGGCGCGGTCGAGCAATTCCTGGCGGTGTTGCCCGCGTGGCAGCCAGCGCTCGGGCGCATAGGCCACGCGGGCCAGGAAATCCAGCAGGTTGGCATGCCGGCGCAGCACGCGCGCGGTGCGGTGCGCCTTGACCGGGTTGAAGAAGCCCTGGCGCGAGAACAACTGGCGGGGATTCTTCTTGATCCACAGCCACGAGCCCAGCTCCAGCGTCATCGGCAGGAAGATATTGCCGGGCGGCGTGTGGTCGTAGGCCCAGTCCCACAGGTCGCCGTGCAGCAGGTATTGGCGGCTCTGCGGCTCGAAGGCATAGCCATGGTGAGGATGTGCCTGCTCGAACATGGTCTTGAGGGCAAACATCTCGGGCAGGTGCGGCATTGGCGCGGCGGTGCGCGCGTAGGGAAACCAGATGCTGTCGCCCCAGCCGTAGCCCGAGTGGCAATCCAGCGCGAAGCTCAAGGGCCGGCCCTGCAACTGTTGCTCCACCACTTGCAGCATGGCTGCGCTTTCCACCTCCATGGGCGCGCCGAGCTTGCCGCGGTACCACGGCAGCCACGCCCCCACGCGCTGGCCGCCGGCCAGCAGCGGCACCCGGCCAACCGCGTCTTGTGGCGCGTTGCGCATCAGGTCCACGCCATTGGGGTTGGCGCGCGCGCCCGCCCACATGCCGCCCGGGTTGACGATCGGCATGAACAGCAGCCGCACGGATTGCAGCTGGCGCTCCAGCAGTTCGTCCCACTCCAGGCGCCACAGCAGCATGCGCATGTAGTCGAGCAGCAGATGCGTGCCGATGCGCTCCAGGCCATGGATGCCGGCAAAAAAGCCGATGGCGGGCGCGTGCGGATCGTTCGACCCGATGCTGGCGGTGTACAAGGGAAAGCACTGGCCGCCTGCCTGCACCTCGCCAACGCGGCGGGCATCCAGGCGGCTGGCGCCGGCTTCCAGGATGCTCTCCAGTTGCTGCATTTCAGCAAAACTGCCTGCGTTGGGTGGCTGCGCCATGGGCGAGGGCGGCTCCTTGGGGGGGCGATGCGATGGTCGATTGTCAGGGCGTCAACGTCAATATAGGCGCTGGCGGCCGGTCAGGTAACAAAAGCGTGCCCGCCATCATCCCCCGGTTTTGTGAAAGCCCCGTGACTGGCGCCGGGTGTCACGGGTGTCACGGGTGTCAGGCCGTGGCCAGCGCCGGCTCGGCCGAAGCAAACAGCATCAGCAGGGGCCAGCCGCGCGTGTTGGCCAGCGCGCGCAGCGCGGCGTCCGGGTTGGTGGCCACCGGGTGGCTCACGGCTTCGAGCAGCGGAATGTCGTTGCGCGAGTCGCTGTAGAACACGCTGCGCTCGAACTGCGCCCACGCCATGCCGAGCGATTCCAGCCACTGCGCCACACGTGTGATCTTGCCCACCCCGAAGCTTGGCACGCCATCTACCGCACCCGTGAAATTGCCCGACGCGTCGCGCCCGGCCTCTACCGCCAGCAGGTGCGCCACGCCCAGCGCTTCGGCGATCGGCTCGGTGACGAAGCGGCAGGTGGCGGTGACGATGCAGCAAAGATCGCCGGCGTCCTGGTGCGCGGCCAGCAGCGCGCGCGCCTCGGGGCGGATGGCCGGCGCGATCACGTCGCGCATGAAGCCGCTGCGCAGGCTCTCCAGCTGTGCGTGCGGATGACGCGCCAGCAGGCCCAGGGCGAAGGCGGCGTGGCGGTGGAAGTCCAGGCGTCCGGCGCTGTACTCGGCCAGCCACAGCGCGTTGTTGGCCTCGACTTCGGCGGCATCCGCCGCGCCGGCCTCCACCAGGTAGCGTGCCCATTCATATTCGCTATCCAGCGGTAGCAAGGTGTGGTCGAGGTCAAACAAGGCAAGGCAGGACATGCGCCGTCTCCGGTCGGAAAAGCGGCAAGCATGCCTACCGGCAATGACCCACGGATGAAGTGCGGCGCAAGAATCCCAATACGGATATCAGGGATTTTTGCCGGCGCTGCGCAGCTAGCTCACGCTGCTGATGGCACTTACGCTGCCTTGCGCGGCGCAAGGCATTCCAGGAAGGCCCCGATCAGCCGCGTATGCGTGCGGCCCTGCAGGCAATAGAGGTATTCGTGCAGCACGGGCGGCTGGCTGGCAAACGGCACAACGCACAGCGCCGGGTCGCGCGGCACTTCCCCCAGCGGCACCACGCTTGCGCCAAGGCCCTGGCGAATGGCTTCGTAGATGGCTTCGCGGCTGCCGATGACGGTGCTGGCCGGCAGTGGCAAGCCGGCGTCGTCCAGCGCGGTCTCGGTGGCCTTGCGCGTCATCGAGCCGTGCTCGCGGATCAGCAGGTGGCAGGTTGCCAGCTGCGCCAGGCTGACCCTGGGCGCGCGCGCCAGCGGGTGGGCTGGGTTGACCACCAGCACCATTGGGTCGGTGGCCAGCGTGATGCGGGCCAGCCGATCGTCGACGACGGCGTGCGAGGAGACGGCGACGTCGATGCGGTACTCGATCAGCGCATCCAGCATCTGCTGCGAGTTGCCGATATCGATGCTGATCTCGATGGCGGGATAGCGTTCGCGAAACGCGGCCACGCTCTTCAGGATGTAGTAGGGCCCGGTAGCGCCGATACGCAGATGGCCGAGATGCAGGTTGCCGGCATTGCGCAGCAGGAAATCCGCGCTGCCTTCGTGCTGCATCAACTGCTCCACCACCGGCATCAGGGCCACGCCGACGTCGCTCAGGTCGACCCGGCCAGCGCGCCGGTAGAACAGCTCCACGCCGTAGTTCTCTTCCAGCTGGCGGATGCGGCCGGTGACCGTGGGCTGGCTTACGCGCAGCTGCTTGGCAGCAGTGGTGATGCTGCCCTGCCGTGCCACTTCATAGAACGTCGTCAGCAGGTCGCCGAGCATGGGGGATTTCCGTGGGAATTATGCAAGCGCGCCAGTCTAGCCGCGATTTATGACAGTTCTTCGCCGCGCGGCCACGGGCGCGGCGGCGCGGCGAAGAAGCAGGGATGGCAGGCAAGCCCGGGCCGGTGCGTGCGGCCCGGGCTGCGTTCAGGGCACCGCCCGTGCGGGCTTGCCCTGGGCGGGGTCGGAGATGCCGTCGGCGCCTGTCTCCAGCCGGCCTGCAAAACGGCGCCGGAAGCTGCCCTGGGTGGTTGTCACGACAAAGTCGTACCAGTTGCCCTGCAGCCCGACGGGCCAGTGCTGGTCGAGCTGCTTGCCTGCCGGGATGTCGAAGGTCCAGGGGCCGTCGTCGCGGTAGGCGGCGGGCGTGACGGTAAAGGTGCAGGCCGTGGCGCCGGTATTGATCATGGTCAGGTAGACCGCGGCATTGGCGATGTCGTAGCACACCCGGATCTCCGGCGCGGTGCCGCCAGCTGCCGTCACGGTGCTGACGTCGCCCTGGAAGGCGCGATGGAAGCCGTTCGGGCCCAGTACCCACAGGTCGTATTTGCCGTTGTCAGCGGAGAAGACGTCCCAAAGGCCGTTAAGCTGCTTGCCTGGTTCGACCGCATAGCGGCGCGGCACGCGGTCCAGGTGCAGACGGTCATATACGTGGAAGACCGCGGTGGCGGTGCCCGTGTTGCTGAACAGCAGCCACATGCCCCTGCTGTTGGGATCCTGGCGGCCCGGATCCTCACGGCCGCTCACATGCAGCTCGTAAGGCAGCGCGCGCGAGGGCCGCGTGCCCACCGGCTGGGTGGCCGGGTTGGCGGTCTGGAAGGCTACGGTCGGCAGCGCAACCGGTGCCATGCCTTCCTGATCCGTGCGCACCTTGTCGGCAACGGTCTTGGTGCGGTTCGGGATCACAGGCAGCGCCGCGCTGTTCGGGCTGACGAAGTTGAACGCCGACAGCATGTCGCCGCAGATGGCACGGCGGTACGGGCTGATGTTGGTCTCGGCGACGCCGAAGCGCGCCTCCAGGAAACGCAGCACCGAGGTGTGGTCGAACACCTGCGAGTTGACCCAGCCACCGCGGCTCCACGGCGAGACCACGTACATCGGCACGCGGGGGCCAGGGCCGTAAGGATGCATGTCGGTGTGGTACTCGCCGTCGGTGGCGACGGTGGACTTGCCGGCGAGCACGCCGTTGGCGTCGTAGGCAGGCGCGCAGGGCGGCGGCACATGGTCAAAGAAGCCGTCGTTCTCGTCGAAGTTGATCAGGAGCACGGTCTTGCTCCAGACGGCCGGGTTGGCCGTCAGCGCATTGAGCACTTCCTGCGTGTACCAGGCGCCTTGCACCGGGCTGGAAGGCCCCGGGTGCTCGGAGTAGGTCGCCGGCGCCACGATCCACGACACCTGCGGCAGGCTGCCCGCGGCGATGTCGTCCTTCAGCGCTTGCAGGAAGCCGCCGTCCGGCATGGTGTTGCCGATGCCCTTGATGAGCGGGTTGATGACGTCGTCGGCGATGGTATAGGCCGGGTAGGGGCTGCCATTGGACGTATTGCCCCGCGCCTCGTTGGCCTTGCGGTACTGCACGAAGCCAGCCAGCGGGTTGTCGGTGAAGTTGTCCGGCATGTTCTGGTACAGCTTCCAGCTCACGCCCGCCGCCTGCAGGCGTTCCGGATACGTGGTCCAGCGGTAGCCGCCGGTGGAAGCGCCCATGGAGTCGCCGCTGTTGTCGATCACCGGGCCGCCATTGGCGCCGGTGGGGTCGTTGGTGCCGGTCCAGTGGAACAGGCGGTTGGTGTTGGTGCCGCCATGGAAGCCGCAGTGGTAGGCGTCGCACAGCGTGAAGGCGTTGGCGAGTGCGAACTGGAAGTCCAGCTCGGTCTGGGTGTAGTAGCCCATCGACTGGGTGTTCTTGTAGGTGGGCCACTTGTTCATGCGGCCCAGGTCCCAGGCGTTCTGGGCGTCGGGGTAGCTGTGCGGCGTGCCGCTGACGCGTTGCGCATTGCCGGCCGTGCTGTCGAGGTGGTACGGCTGCACGATGCGGTTGGTGTAGGCCTGCTGCCAGACATTGAGGCCGCCAGCCAGCGGGATCGGGAAACGATCGCCAAAACCGCGCACGCCCTGCAGCGTGCCGAAGTAATTGTCGAAGGAGCGGTTTTCCTGCATCAGGATCACCACGTGCTCCACGTCGCGGATGGTGCCGGTGGCGTTGTTGGCGGGAATCGCCAGCGCGCGCCGGATCGACGGCGGGAAGGCGGCCAGCGCCGCGGTGGCGGCGGCGCTGCCGCCGGCCATCTTGAGGAATTTGCGTCTGCTGTGAAGGCTCATCTTGGTGTTTAGCTGGACTGTTTGGTTCGTGCGGTGGGCAGGGCCGGTGCCCTGCGGTGCGCTGCTGTTAGGGACGGGTCACCGCTGTTGGCGGCTGCTCGTTAAGGCGCGCAGCGCAGCTGCGGCGTGGCTGCGGGCGGCTGCCCGGGCTGCGCAGGATCGGCGGGCTTGCTGTCGGTGGAGTCGCCGCCGCAGGCGGCCAGCGCGGCGCACAGCGCCAGTGCCGCCAGCCAGCCTGGCCGGGCAAAGAAGGAGATCGAAGGCTTCATGATGATGTTTGCTCTCGGGGTGAATGGGTATCAAGGGTTGAGCGTGGACAGCGGCTGGCGCGAGCCGGCAATGGTCTGCAGCTCGGCCAGGCTGAGCTGGCGTGTCCACATGGCCAGGTCGTTGAACTCCATCACGCCCTTGAGCGCGCCGCTGTTGTTCGGCACATAGGCGTGCGTGGCATCGTCGTTGATGCCCCAGACCTTGGTGGCGAGGCCGTTGAGCTTGGTCACATCGGTGTTGGCGATGACCTTGTTCTCGGTCTTCTGCAGGCCGAGCGCCGGGTCGATGATGTAGGCGCTGAAGGTCTTGGCCGTGGCGTTGACCGACAAGGCCACGTAGGCCCACTGGTTGGCGCTGAACTTCATGCCTTGGATGTCATCGCGCTTGCCGCCGCTGCCGATGTTGAAGCGGATCTCGCAGCTGCCGAACAGGCCAAGCGCAATGCCGGCGTTGGAGCCCGAGACGTAGTTCTTGTTCGACAGGATCGGCTCGCCGGTGCCATTGCCCTGGGTGCAGTCGGACTTGAACCAGAAACCGATGGTGAACTGCGGGCTGAGCGCGATATCGGCACCGCTCTGGGTGAGCTGGTAGGCATCGATTCTCGAATCGACCTTCAGCGACTTGCCGCCGAAGTTGTCGCTGCCGAGCGAGCCGCCGTCTGTGCCGGCTACCCACGGGCCGATGGTGGTGGTGCCTTTAGTGTCCACCGCCGGCAGGGTCTCGAAGCTGTAGTAGGCCGCGAGGTTGTTGCGCAGCGTGTCGGCCAGCACGATCGGCTTGACGTAGTTGATCTGCGCCAGCAACGCGGTGGGCACCCCGTTGCGCACCAACGTGTAGTTGAATCGGTACACGCCGCTGGCCGGCGCGGTGATGGTCTTGTCCTCATAGGTGGACGTGCCGGCGGGCAGCGTGGCGATCTGCACGCCGTCGCGCAGCAGCGTCATGTCGCCGGTGGCGGTGGTGGGGTTTTGCCATGACAGCACGACCGAGGTGTTGGTGCTGCCCACCACGGACTGCAAGGCCCGCACGCCCGCAGTGCCGGCCAAGGCCGAGCCGTCGATCTGGTACGAGGCGGCGGGCAGGACCACGCCGACGTGCGCGAGCATGGTGGGCAGCAGGTCGGCCTCGGTCGGCAGTGCCGCCAGCGCGTCCGCGTTGGCGGGCGCGGCCGGCAAGTTGCTGGCCACCGCGGTGTTGAAGGGCTTGTTGAGCGCGATGAAGGTGGTGCGGTTTTGCACCGTCGGCAGC
The DNA here is from genome assembly GCF_059421605.1 of Cupriavidus sp. GW821-FHT02F09. Taxonomy (NCBI): domain Bacteria; kingdom Pseudomonadati; phylum Pseudomonadota; class Betaproteobacteria; order Burkholderiales; family Burkholderiaceae; genus Cupriavidus; species Cupriavidus sp. GW821-FHT02F09. Next base: position 38,523 of record NZ_JBWKVH010000018.1, on the reverse strand, counting down.
GTGGTGGTGGAACCCGTCGCGTCCAGGCCGTGACTGGTGGTCACGGCTACCAGCCAGTCCTCATCGGCGTTGGCCTGGCGGCTTGCCTGCACGGCGGCCAGCAGCTTGCCGAGTGCCTGGTCGAAGGCGGACAGCGCGGTGGCGTAGCTGCCGCCCTGGAAGCCTTGGGCGGCAGCGGCCAGGCCGGGCGCGCTGAACTGGGTGAAGACCACGTCGTAGCCGGACTGCACCAGCTTCACGCCCTCTTGTGCCACGCAGTTGTCGTCGGCGGTGCAGTCGCGCATCGAATCGAGATTGCCCGCGGTCACGTCGGCCTTGAGCAGTGCCGGCAGCACGGGCGCGCTGGAAGCGACGCCGCGGCGCAGCCGGCTCGAGCTGGCGTTGGCACGCAAGTACTGGAACAGGCTCGGCGTGCGCATGCCGCTGGCCGCGGCAACGTCGTCGCTGACGCCGTGGCGGTTGGCCCAGTTGCCGGCGAGGACCGTGGCCCAGCTCGGGCCGGCAAGCGGAGCCTGCTCGGTGGTGGTGCCGAGCCGGCCGCCGGTCGATGCTGGCGTGATCGACAGCGTGGCCAGGTTAGGCAAAGTGCGCTGGCCGATGCCGCTCTGCAGCTGGCTATAGGTGGCGCCGTCCACGCCGACCAGCAGCACCTTCTTCTTGCTGCCGACACTTGCGTCGCTCAAGTTGTTCTGATCGGGTGCCACCACTGCCGGCGAGTCGCTGCCGCCGCCGCATGCCGCTACCGTGCCCGCCAGGGCCAGGCCACATGCCATGCGTGCCTGCTGTTTCCATGCCATATCCGGTTCCTCTTTTCTGTTGTCCAACGCGGCGCGCCGCTCCGGCGGCGCGTCCGATCACGCTCCCCGTGACGCGTTGGCAGAGTAAGAAAAGGGGTTGTCATGCGGGTGACAGGGAGGCAAAGAATGCTGATGCGCCCATTTGTATTCTTGATGGGACAGGCACGCAGAGGCACAGGCCCTGCCTGGATGGCGGGTTGGGGGACGAAAAAACGAGGAAAGCGCGGCGTCAGGAATGACCGCGGAGGACGACGAAGGGAGAGGAAGCGAGGCGTAAGGCGGGATGTAGTGCGGGGATCAAGCGTGCTGCGTTGCCCTTGTCATGGCGACGTGGGCAACGCAGCGGCGGCGAGCGCCGCGAATGTCAGGCCTTGGCTGCCTGCGGGGCCGCACCGCTAGGCTGCGTGCTAGGGCGGCGGACCATCAACGCCAGCAGCGCGGCCACCACGCACGCCGCGCCTGCGGCGTACAGCGCCGGTGTATAGGTCAGCAGCAAGGTACGGGTAAGACCCGCGCCAAACGCAGCCGTGGCGGCGCCGACCTGGTGGGCGGCAAAGATCCAGCCGAACACCATCGGCGCGCGCTCCTTGCCGAATACCGAGCCTGCCAGCCTGACCGTGGGTGGCACCGTGGCGATCCAGTCCAGGCCATAGAACATGGCAAAGATGGACAAGCCGTACAGCGTGAACGTGGAGTGAGGCAGCCAGAACAGCGACAGGCCGCGCAGGCCGTAGTACCAGAACAGCAGTTTGCGGCAGTCATAGCGGTCCGACAGCCAGCCCGAGAGAATGGTGCCGACAAAGTCGAACGCGCCCATCATCGCCAGCGCGCCGGCTGCGGGCACGGCGGCCATGCCGAAGTCCGCGCACAGCGAGATGAAGTGCGTCTGGATCAGGCCGTTGGTGCTCAGCCCGCAGATGAAGAAGGTGCCGGCCAGGATCCAGAAGGTCTGGTTGCGGGCGGCGTCGCGCAGCACCACGAAGGGCCCGCGCAAGGTCAGCGGCGCAGGCGCGCTGGTCGGTGCCGGCGCGGCTTGCACGTGCACTGGCACTTCACCGAACGCAGCCAGGCCCACATCGGCGGGACGGTTGCGCATGAAGCAGAACACCAGCACGGCCAGCACCGCGCAGGCGCCCAGCACCGGCAGCACCGCGATGCGCCAGCCCATATGTTCGATCAGCCAGGCGGCCACGGGCAGGAACGCCAACTGGCCGGTGGCCGAACTGGCGGTCAGGATGCCGATCACCAGCCCGCGGCGCGCGCTGAACCAGCGGCTGGCGACCACGGCCGCGAGCACCAGCGCGGTCAGGCCAGAGCCAATGCCGAGCATCAGGCCCCAGGCAATGAACAACTGCCACAGCTCGGTGGCCACAGTGGCCAGCGCCATGCCGCCGGCAATCAGCGCCAGCGCGGCCCACACCACGTTGCGCACGCCGAAACGCTCCATCAGGATCGCCGAGAACGGGGCCATCAGGCCGAACAGCGCAAAGCGAAACGCGAGGATGGATGAGATCTGATCCGTGTCCCAGCCCATCTCGCGCGTCAGCGGCTTGAGGAAGGCGCCGGGCAGGCCGAGTGCGGCCGAGGTGGTGAGCATCACGCAGAAGGTGATGGCGGCGATCAGCCACGCGTAGTGGATGCCGCGCCGGTCGAGCCGGCTGGAAAGTGCTTGAGCGAACATGGGTCGGGTTCCGGGGGGGGGCGTTTGGTTTGTCTTGGGGCGCTGGCCCTTGCTGTTACTGCGGATTCGGGCCCAGGAGCATGTCGCGCGCCGCGGCCAGGATGTCTTCGGAAAGGGCATCGCCCTCGGTGGCACGTGCCAGCGTCATGGCGCCCACCAGCATGGCCAGTTGTCCCAGCGCCAGCTTGCGGCGCTCGGCCGGGTCGGCGTGCTCGACCGTCTTCATCCAGTCATCGACCATGACCTTGAAGCCGTCGATGTAGACCTGGCGCACCGGCTTGTCCGCCGGCTCGCGAGCAATGTCTCCAGCGAGTGCCACCGCCGCGCAGCCTTCGCCGCGGTTGGCGCAATGCGCCGTGGTGAGGTAGGCCTCCACCAGGTTGGCGCGCATCGCTTGCTTGTCGCCTTTGGCGCGTTCGATGCGGCGCGACCAGCGCTGCGCGGATTCCTCAAAGGCGCGCTTGCTCGCCAGCGCGGCTAGCGCGTCCTTGGACGAGAAGTGCCCATAGAAGCCACCGTGCGTGAGGCCGGCGCCGGCCATCAGTTCGGCCACGCTCACGCCGTTCAGGCCGCGCTCGCGGAATAGCTTGGAGGAGGCCTGCTCGATGGCTTCCCTATGCTTGTCGGCCTGCTCTCGTGATGCGCGCGCCATATTGATCTCTCCTGCTGAAACTTTGCTTGACCGGATTTTATATGACGACCATAATTTATTCAATAGATGTTGATCATCATTTAAACCGGCGTCGCCGCGCGGCATCGCAGATGCGGGCAGCGTCGCTTTTCTTTTCCTCTGTATCAGGAGAATCCGTCATGCAGAACCTGTTCGATCTCACCGGCCGCGTTGCCGTCATCACCGGCTCCACCAAGGGCATGGGCCTGGAAATGGCCCGCGCGCTGGGCGCCTCCGGCGCCGCGCTCGTGGTATCCGGCCGTGACCAGGCCGCTTCCCAGGCGGTAGCGGCCGCACTGGAGGGCGAGGGCTTCAAGGCCAAGGGCATCGCTTGCGATATCGGCAACGTGGAGAGCGTCCAGGCGTTTGCCAGGCAAGCGCTGGACGCCTACGGCCGCGTGGATGCGCTGGTGCTGAACGCGGCGGGCAGCGGCACGGCGGGCGCGCTGCTGAGCCAGGGCCCGGAAGTGTTCGAGCAGGCCATGGCGGGCAATGTGCGAGGCAACCTGGTGCTGGTCAATGCGTTGGCGCCGCAGATGATCGAGCGTGGTGACGGTGCCGTCATCTTCATGTCGAGCATCGCCGCCAAGCGCGGCTCGGCCATGCTCGGCATGTACAGCATCACCAAGGCCGCAACGGACGGAGCGGTGCGCAGCCTGGCGCTGGAGCTCGGGCCGAAGGGGATCAACGTGAATGCGATCAACCCCGGGCCGGTGCGCACGGAGTTCTCGCGCGAGGCGCTATGGGGTAACCCCGAACAGGAGGCACGCCTGGCCGCCGCAATTCCCATGCGGCGGATCGGTGAGGCGAAGGATGTAGCGGGGCTGGCGGTGTTGCTGGCATCGCCAGCCGGGCGCTTTATCCACGGCCAGAGCATTGGCGTGGATGGTGGACTTTCGGCGTGAGCCGCTGAGGGTCAAGGATCAAAGGTCAACGGTCAACGGTCAACGGTCAAAGGATCGCGCCCCGCAGATGCCGGGGCGCCGGGCCGCAAACGCCCCTCAGCTATGCATGCCTGCCAGCCGCATCAGCAGGCGCAGCAGTAAAGCCGCCACGCCCAGCGCGGCCACGCTGGCCACCCAGATCAGCACCATCCAGCCGACCCGCTTGAGCCACGGCCTGGGCGCATCATCCGGCGGTCGCCGGCGGTGCTGCGTCGCTGGCATCAGTGATAGCCCTCGCCGTGTTTCACCTTGCCTCGGAACACGTAATAGGCCCACACCGTGTACATCAGGATGAAGGGAATGATGAACAGCGCGCCCACCAGCGCAAAGCCCTGGCTTTGCGCTGGCGAGGAGGCGTCCCAGATCGAGATATCCGGCGGCACGATATTCGGCCATACGCTGATCGCCAGCCCGCTATAGCCCAGGAAGACCAGCGCCAGCGTGTACATGAACGGCGCCAGGTGCGCATGCTGCTGCAACGAGCGGATCAGCCGGTACATGGCAAACGCCACCAGCAGCGGCACCGGCGAGAACCAGAACAGGTTGGGCAGGCTGAACCAGCGCTCGGCAATGCGCGGCTGCGACAGCGGCGTCCAGATGCTGATGACCGCGATGACAGCCAGCAACACCCAGGCCAGCTTGCCGGTGAGCTCCAGCATGCGCTCATGCAGCTTGCCTTCGGTTTTCATGATCAGCCAGGTGCTGCCCAGCACGGTGTACGCCACCACCACGCCAATGCCGCAGAACAGCGGGAAGGGCTGCAGCCAGTCCAGCGGGCCGCCCGAGAAGGTGCGCCCGGTCACCTTGATGCCGTCGATATACGCACCCAGCGAAACGCCCTGGAAGAACGCCGCCACCAGCGAGCCGCAGATAAACGCCTTGTCCCAGACGTGGCGCTCGCGGTCATTGGCCTTGAAGCGGAACTCGAACGCCACGCCGCGAAAGATCAGCCCCAGCAGCATGAAGATCAGCGGCAGGTAGAGCGCGCTGAGCACCACCGAGTAGGCCAGCGGAAACGCGGCCAGCAGGCCCGCGCCGCCCAGCACCAGCCAGGTCTCGTTGCCGTCCCACACGGGTGCCACCGTGTTCATCATGACGTCGCGGTCATGGCGGTCCGGCACGAAGGGATACAGCATGCCGATGCCCAGGTCGAAACCGTCCATCACCACATACATCATCACGCCAAAGAAGATGATGACGGCCCAGATCAGAGAGAGGTCGATGCCCATGATGATCAGCTCCTGCTATCGGCCAGGCGGTTGGTGGAAGCGACCGCGCCAGGCACATCGCCTGGATCGTCCACCGCGGAGAGCGGTCGCGCCGGCGTGCCTTCCACAGCGTGTCCGCCGTCGGGTTCCGGATCGCCCTCATGCTCGACCGGGCCCTTGCGTACCAGCCGCATCATGTAGGCGATGCCCACGCCGAAGACGAAGAAATAAGCCACCACGAACAGCGCGAGCGAGAACGCCAGTTCCGGCACGCCGTGCGGCGAGACCGCGTCGGCGGTGCGCATCACGCCGTAGACGACCCACGGCTGGCGCCCGATCTCGGTGGTGAACCAGCCGGCCAGGATCGCGATCAACCCGGTCGGGCCCATCCATAGCGCCATGCGCAGGAACGCGCGCGCGTGGAACAGCTTGCCGCCCCGGCGCAGCAGCAGGCTCCAGAGGCCGAGCAGGATCATCAGCATGCCCAGGCCCACCATCACGCGGAAGCTCCAGAAGATGATGGTGGAGTTGGGGCGGTCCTGCGGCGCGAACTCTTTCAGGCCCTGGATCTGGCCATCCAGGCTATGGGTGAGGATAAGGCTGCCCAGGCGCGGGATTTCCACCGCGAAGCGGGTTTCCTCGCGCGCCATGTCGGGCCAGCCGAACACGATCAGCGGCAGCGGTTCGTCGCCGCGGTTTTCCCAGTGGCCTTCGAGCGCGGCGATCTTGGCCGGCTGGTGCTTGAGCGTGTTGATGCCGTGCATGTCGCCAATGACGGCCTGGATCGGGGCCACGATCAGCAGCATCCACATGGCCATCGACAGCATCTTGCGGATGGCCGGGTTATCGCGCCGGCGCAGCAGGTGCCAGGCGGCGGAGGCGCCCACGAACAGCGCCGTGGCGAGAAAGGCCGCCACGCTCATATGCAAGAGGCGGTACGGGAACGACGGGTTGAAGATCACCGCCAGCCAGTCCACCGGCACCACGCGGCCATCGACGATCTCGTAGCCCTGCGGGGTTTGCATCCAGCTATTGGAGGCCAGGATCCACGTGGCCGAGATCAGGGTGCCGAGCGCCACCATCAGCGTGGCGAAGAAATGCAGGCCGGGGCCGACCCGGCTCCAGCCGAACAGCATCACGCCCAGGAAACCGGCCTCCAGGAAGAACGCGGTCAGCACCTCGTAGGCCAGCAAGGGGCCGGTCACGCTGCCGGCGAAGTCCGAGAAGAAACTCCAGTTGGTGCCGAACTGGTACGCCATCACCAGCCCCGACACCACGCCCATGCCGAAGTTGACGGCAAAGATCTTGGACCAGAAGTGATAGAGGTCGCGGTAGATCGTGTTTTGCGTGCGCAGCCAGCAGCCTTCCAGCACGGCGAGGTAGCTCGCCATGCCGATGGTGATGGCTGGGAAGATGATATGGAAGGAAATCGTGAAGCCGAACTGGATCCGTGCCAGGTCGAGCGCGCTCAAGCCAAACATGTCGTGATCTCCGTGGGGCATTGGGAACAGGCTTGGCCGGCCAGTTCGGGGGCGGTCCATTCACGTTGCGTTTCAGGCGCACGCGTACATAGAGTAGACCACAGGCCGAGCGCATAGAGGTGCTCTTTTTCGTGGGCTGACTGAGGGGGCGAAAGGCCGGGGGATGTGGCTCGCAAAAGGAAACCCGCCGAGGCGGCCGGGTTTGATGCAGGGATGTCCATGGATGGGGCAGCAGTGAGGCTGGGAGATTGGCGGCATGCCATGGACAACATGCTACCGGTAGCTTGCGGTGGATAACAGAAGCAACGGCTCAGAAAAAGACCGGATCAGATTTGAGAGCGGTGTCTTGTTTCGGAAGACGGCTCAGCGGCCGAGCCGTCGCCGGGCGGGCTGCCGCCTGAGCGCTCGAAGCAAAGCCCCCGGGGACTTGCACAGGCGGAGTCCTTGCCGGGGGCGTTCGCTTCACGTCACGTTGTTGCCGCGCGCGCGGGCGGCAGCGGCTGCGCTAGACGGCCGAGACCGAAGCGGCACCGCCCGACGAGCCATCCAGCACCGGCGGCGCGGTGACGATCGACTTCAGCCCGGGCTGCGCCGCGCGCAACTGGTCCAGCCGCGGCAGCGGACGGCGCAGTGCCTCCGACCCTGCAAAGGCTTGCTCCATGGCATGCGCCACGCCCAGCGTATGGTGATCGGCGCGGAAGCGGCCCACCACCTGCAGCCCGAACGGCATGCCGGCATGGTCCAGGCCGCAGGGCAGGCTGATGGCGGGGTGGGTGGTGAGCGTGACCACATAGGTAGGGGCCAGCCAGCGGTAGTAGTTCTCCTGTTTTTCGCCGTTGATGGTCTCGGCGTAGAGGTTGGTCCACGGGAACGGCGACACCGGCGTGGTTGGCGACAGGATCACGTCGTAGTCTTCAAAGGCGGCCTGGAAGCGGCCCAGGATGCGGGTCTGCTCGGCTTGCGCCCAGGCGCTGTCGACCAGCGACATGGCCGCGCCCATCTCATAGTTGGCGCGCGTGTTCGGGCCCAGGCTCTGCGGATCGCGCTGATAGGCCTCGTGCATGCCGGCGACAAAGCTCTCGGCGCGCAGCACGTCGAAACAGCGGTGCGCCTCGCCCAGGTCGAACTGGATCTCGTCGCAACTGCGGAACAGGTGACGCATGGCGGCGATCTTGTCGCGAAAGACCTGCCGGATCTGGTTGTCGACCGCGCACACGCCGAAATCCTCGGTCCAGCCGACCCGCAGCGAGCCCAGGTCGACATTGGCGGGCAGCAGGAACGACATCGGGTCGAGCGCATAGGTGAGCGGGTCGCTGGCCGAGACGCCGGCCGAGGCCGCCAGTTGCAGGCAGGCATCGGCCACGGTGCGGCCCATCGGGCCGACTACGGAGATGGGTGTCCAGCCCAGCAGCTTGCGCGAGCTCGGCACCACGCCAGGCGACGGGCGGAAGCCCACCACGCCGCATTTGGCGGCGGGGATGCGCAGTGAGCCGCCGGTGTCCGAGCCGGTGCAGACCGGCAGCATGTCGGTCGCTAGCGCGGCAGCGGAGCCTCCCGAGGATCCCCCTGCATTCAGGTTGGGGTTGAAGGGGTTGCCGGTGGCGCCCCACACCGCGTTGCGCGAGTTGGCGCCCGCGCCCATCTCCGGGATGTTGGTCTTGCCGGTGACGATGGCGCCGGCCGCGCGCAGCCGGGCCACCAGCACGTTGTCGGCGCTGGGCACGTTGTCGCGGTACAGCGGCGAGCCATAGGTGGTGAGCAGGCCGGCCGTGGCTTCCAGGTCCTTCACGCCCAGCGGCAGGCCATGCAGCAGGCCCAGCGGCGCGCCGTCGAGCACGGCGCGCTCAGCCGCGCGGGCTTCTGCGCGGGCACGCTCGTAGCAGGTGGCGGTGATGGCGTTGATAAAGGGGTTGACCGCCTCGATGCGGGCAATGCACGCCTCAAGCAGCTCAACGGGCGAGATCTCCTTGCTGCCGATCAGGCGGCGCAGCGCCACGGCGGATTGGGCAAGCAGGTTATCGGTCTGGGTCATGGTGAATTCTCTGGCAGGTAGGGGGAAGCGCCGCGCCGGCATGGCAGGTGCGGCGGCGTGGCATCCGGATCGCGCTAGCGGCTCAGCCCGCGCGCCGACACCGGCCACAAGCAGGCCACGGCCTGCCCGCGCACGCCAACGATCTCGTCGTACAGGTTGAGGGTGGGGTCGCAATGGCCAGGCACCAGCAGCACCTGGTTGCCGAGGCCCGGCAGGCCCGCTGCGCTGGTGCCGGGCACGGGCTCGACGATGCCGTGCTCGTCGTTGGCCGCCACATAGGCCAGCGCGTGGTCCTGGGCATTGGCGCCCCACACCAATGGCAGGCCCGAATCCACCGCCATCGATTTCAGGCCCGCGTCCAGCACAACGCGCGGCGAGGGCCGCGTTGCCGCCGCCACGCTCATCACGGTGGTGGCGATAAACAGGCTGTGCTCGAAACGCAGCGCGCCGCCGTAGTCGTTGCGGCCGTAGTCGGCGTCCATGAAGATGTAGGAGCCGGGCTGGATTTCGGTATAGACGCCGCTCTTCAGGTCGAACTCCACGCTGCCGCTGCCGCCGCCCGTCACCGTGGCGCAAGCCACGCCGGCCTCGGCCAGTTCGGCGACGATGTTGGCGGTACGCGCCGCGGCATCGGCTGCAGCTTGCCGGCGCGCAGCATAATCGCGCACATGCTGGATGCCGCCGTGATACGCCTGCAAGCCGCGGAACGCTAGTTGCGGGTGCGCGCCGATGGCTTGGACGAGGCGCAGCGCGGCAGGCGCGTCGGCCACGCCGCAGCGTCCCTGGCCCACGTCGATCTCGACGAACACCCCGATGCTGCTGCCGGCCTGCGCGGCGGCTTGCGCCAGCGCGGCGACCTGGCGCGCGTCATCCACGCAAACGCTCATCCGTGCATGCCGCGCCAGGCGGGCCAGCAGCGCGGCCTTGGCCGCCCCGGCAATCTCGTTGCTGATATGGATGTCCCTGACCCCGGCCTGCACGAAGGGCAGCGCCTCGCTGACCTTTTGGCAGCAGATGCCGACCGCGCCGCGCGCGATCTGCGCCAGCGCTATCTCCGGGCATTTGTGCGCCTTGGCATGCGGGCGCAGTTGCACGCCTGCGCGGTCGGCGGCTTGCTGCATCTGCGCCAGGTTGCGCTCAAAGGCATCGAGGTCGAGCATCAGCGCCGGCGTGTCGATGGCCACCGCGGGCTGGCCGACGACGGCGCAGGCGCCAAGCTGCAGGGTGGCGGAAGTGGAGTCGGGGAGCGTCATATGTCGGGCTGTCTTGGGCTGTCTCGGATCGTTCTGGAGGGCGTGGCGCCGCCTCGGGGGCGGCGGTGCTTGCGATGATGTGGGCTGGAGGCGGGCGCTGTCAAACCGAGCCCGCCACGGGCCATTTGGGTGCGCTTAGTCCGCCGTGATGTTGGCACGCTGCGCAATGGCGCGCATGCGCGGTAGTTCCTTGGTGATCAGCGCGGTCACCTCCGCGCCCGTGCCGTAGGACGGCTCGAAGCCATTGTCCAGCAGCTTCTTGCGCGTGTCCGGGTCGGCCATGGTCTCGGCCAGCGCCTTTTCCAGCTTCGCCTTCACCTCGGGCGCCAGGCCGCGGGGCGCTACCACGGCCAGCCAGGTATCCATATCGGTACCCGGGTATCCGCTTTCCGCCACGGTGGGCACGTCGGGCAGCAAGGATGAGCGCTTGGCGGTGGTGACCGCGATGGCCTTGACCTTGCCGGCGCGGATCTGCGGCACGGCGGCCGAGACGGTATCCACCGAGAATGGGATCTGGCCGCCGATCAGGTCGGTCATGGCCGGCGAGCTGCCACGGTAGGGCACGTGCAGCATCTTGATGCCAAGATCGTTCAGCAGCATCTCGCCGGCGAACTGCGCGGTGGTACCCGTGCCGAACGAGCCGTAGGAGAATTTTCCGGGGGTCGCCTTCACCGCCGCCGCGAGCTGCTTGAGGTTGTTGACCGGCACATCGCGGTTGGCCAGCAGGATCAGGCCGGTGCGCCCGGTCAGCCCGATCGGCTCGAAGCTCTTGAGCGGGTCATAAGGCAGCTTGGGATGGATGGCCGGATTGACCGTGAATGTGGTGCCCGAGCTGACCAGCAGCGTGTAGCCATCCGGCGCGGCCTTGGCCACCAGGCCGGCGCCCACGATGGTGCCGGCGCCGGGCCGGTTGTCGATCACCACGGTCTGGCCCAGGTGGTCGCCGAGCTTCTTGGCCAGCAGCCGGCCGATCACATCGGTCGCGCCGCCGGGTGGGAAGGGGATCACCATCTGGATCGGGTGCGTGGGGTAGGCCTGGGCCAGCGCGCTGCCGGCGGGCACCGCCAGGCAACAGGCGGCCAGGCATGCAAGCTTGAAGGTATGGACGGGTTTCATGCTGACTCTCCTGCGTGCGACGATGGGGGGATGGATGCTGGCGGTGAGCGGCTCAGGCCGCGAGCGCGGCCGCCTGGTCCAGAAAACCTTGGTACTCCGCTGGCGGCACGAACAGCCCGCCGGTGGTCCACACCAGATGCGTGGCTTGCGGCATCGCGGCTTCGAGCTGGTGCCGGGCCAGGTAGTCGCGCCCCGCCGGGCTCTCGCATAGCATGCGCGGCCCGCTGAAGCCGGCCGCGGCCGAGGGTTCGATGCGCAGCCCTTGCGTGCGCCATGCCATGGCCAGGTGCTCGAACAGGGTATCGTCCGCCACCGTGTACACGCCGGACAGCAGCGGGCGCATGACGGCAGCGGCCAGCTCCGAAGCGCGCGGCACGGCTAGCCCGTCGGCCTGCGTGCGGTTGCTCAGGCCAAAATCGTAGACGGACGGATTGCCTGCGCCAGCCATCATCTGCACCAGGAAGCAGGGCGACTGAGTCGGCTCGGCAAACACGCAGTGCACGTGCGGCCCAAACAGTTGCCGCATGCCGAAGGTGATGCCGGCCGGCGCGCCGCCCACGCCGCAAGGCAGGTAGACGAAGAGCGGGTGCGCGGCATCGACGCGGATCGCGTGCGCGGCGAGTTGCTGGCGCAGGTGCAGCGCCGCGGCGCTGTAGCCGAGCAGCAGCGACAGCGAGCGCTCGTCGTCCACGAAGTAGGTGAACTCGTCCTGCTGCGCCTGGCGGCGGCCGGCGGCGACGGCGTCCTCGTAGTCGCCAGCATGCTCCACGACTTCCACGCCACGGTTGCGCAGCCGCGCCTTCTTCCATGCCTTTGCATCCGAAGACATATGCACGGCCGCGCGAAAACCCAGCGCCGAGGCCATCACGCCAATGCTCAGGCCAAGGTTGCCGGTGGAACCCACCGCCACCTGGTAGCGCCCGAACAAGGCGCGCGCCGCAGGCTCCCCCAGTGCCAGGTAATGCTCCGGCCCGTTGTGGCCAGGGCCAAGCAGGCCATGGCGCAGCGCCAGGTTCTCGGCAAATTCCAGCACCTCGTGGATGCCGCCGCGTGCCTTGATGGAGCCTGCCACCGGCAGGCTGTGGTCTGCCTTGACCCACAGCTGGCCCTGGCTGTGTGGCAGCCCAAGGGCCGCCTGCATCGACGCCGCGGCCACCAGGGGCGACTCGATGACGCCATGGGTCTCGGCCAGCTCGGGAAACAGCGCCGATAGCAGCGGGGCAAAGCGGGCAAAGCGCGCCTGTGCAGCCTCGACATCAGCTAGACTAATGCTATGCTCGCCGGCGGCCTGGACGGGCGGCGGCGTCCCGGCGCGCGCCGGATTGCACCAGAACAACGGCGTGGCGGCGGCCAGGCTGGCGCGCAGCGCTGCGGCATTGTGCGGGCCGGTTGCGGTTGATGGGTTCGTGGCTAAAGGCTGGTTCATCAGAAAGGGATAGGCTGCTGCGGGTTCCTGGGTGACTTCATTGTTGGCCTGCGCGGATTCGCTGGCAATCCATTTATACTTAGTGAGGCATTAGTTTTACTAATTGTTGGCTGAGAGCAGACATGCGTATCGGCGGCCACTGATGAGCCCCTTGTCATGAGCACCTTGTTATCGTCTTCCTTGCTGAGCTGGCTGCGCTGCTTCGAGGCGTCGGCGCGCCATTGCAACTTCACCCACGCGGCCACGGAACTGTGCGTGACGCAGGGCGCGGTCAGCCAGCAGGTGAAGCAGCTGGAGCAGTGGCTGGACCGGCCCTTGTTCCTGCGCACGCCGCGCGCGCTGGTGCTGACGCCCGAGGGCGAGCGGTTGCGCTTTGTGCTGCGCGAGTCCTTCCAGGCCATCGAAGGCACGCTCACCCAGCTACGCAAGCCGCGCGAGGCCGGCCCCATTGCGCTGAGTTGCGCACCGTCGTTTGCCATGCGCTGGCTGACCCCGCGGCTGGGCGATTTTTTCCGTGATCACCCCGAGGTGGGCCTGCGCGTCTATGGCGAGTTCCACGCGCTGGACCGCACTCGGATGGTACGCGATGGCATTGACGCCGCCGTGCGCTTCGACCTGGGTGGCTACGACGACCTCAAGGCCCGGCTGTTTCTCGACGAATGGCTGCTGCCGGTGGCAAGCCCCGCCTTCCTGGCCGCGCATCCCGAGTTGCGCAGGCCACAGGACCTGAGGGGGGCCTGGCTGCTGCACGACGTGAGCCCGTGGGACGGCGCGCAAGCCTTCGAGGAATGGCGCCACTGGCTGCAGGTGGCGGGGGTGGCGGCAGAGGTGGGCGAACTTGACGCGGGCCAGCGCTTCAACCTGTCGCAGCTTGCCGTGGGGGCGGCGCTGGCCGGGCAGGGCGTCGCGATGGGGCGCTCGGCGCTGGTGCTGGAAGATATCGAGGCCGGCCGCCTGGTCGACCTGTTCGGCATCCATGCGCGCTCGCAGGCGTCTTACTTCTTCGTCTGCGCGCATGGGCAGACGCCGCCTATCGCCATGGTGGAGGATTGGCTGGCTGCCGAGGGCGCGCGCTTCGAAGCGGCGCGGGCCAAGGTGCTCGACGTGCAGGCACGCGGCGCGAAGGCCACCGGAAGGTGACAAAGCGCTCAATCCCCGGCATAGTTTGCGGCTTTCGTGCCGCATAGGGCGGCTTTCTGGCTTTCCGGCTTTCGGGCGTTCGAGCTACCGATGGAATTTCCTGTCCTGATCCTGGCGCTGGGCGCCATCGTGGCCGGCTTCGTGCAAGGCTTGTCCGGGTTTGCCTTCGGCATGGTGGCCATGTCCTTCTGGGTCTGGACCGTGGAGCCGCGCCTGGCCGCGGCGATGGCGGTGTTCGGCTCGCTGACCGGCCAGGTGGTGGCGGCGGTGACGGTGCGGCGCAGCTTTTCACCTCGGCAGTTGCTGCCCTTCGTGGCCGGCGGCATCCTGGGCATTCCCATTGGCGTGGCGATCTTGCCGGCGCTCAATCCCAGTGTGTTCAAGGCTTGCCTGGGCGGGCTGCTGGTCATCTGGTGTCCGCTGATGCTGATGTCCAGGCAACTACCCCACATCCGGGCCGGCGGGCGGGTGGCTGACGGCGTGATCGGCGCGGCCGGGGGCATCATGGGCGGCATCGGCGGCTTTACTGGCGTCATCCCGACGCTGTGGTGCACCCTGCGCGGGCTGGCCAAGGACGAGCAGCGCGCCATCATCCAGAACTTCAACCTGGCCACGCTGGCGGTGACCATGGCGACCTATGTCGGCACCGGCATCGTCACGCGCGACATGCTGCCCATGTTCCTGGTGGTGGGCCCGGCCATGCTGGTGCCCAGCATCCTTGGCGCGCGGCTGTACATCGGCATCAGCGAGATCGCATTTCGCAGGATCGTGCTGAGCCTGCTGACCGCATCCGGCGTGGCGCTGCTTTCTGCCTCGCTGCCGAAGCTGCTGGGGACGTTGCACTGATTGGCCATTGAGCCCTGGGCCCTGGGCTCGTGTGCGCAGCGGCTCAGGTGTGAAAGGTCTCGGTTTCGGTTTCCGCCTCCGCCTGCCCTTGCGCATCGAGGCCGCCGCGCTCGAACTCCGCGATCACCTGCGCTCCGAGCAGCAGCAAGGTGGCGGCAATCTCCAGGCTCAGCAGCACGACAATCGCGGTGGTGAGCGAGCCATACACCACGCTCACCTGCGACAGCGTGGCGAAGTACCAGACCAGCACGTGGCGCGAGACCTCCCACAGCAGCGCGGCGCTCACCGCGCCGATCAGCGCATGGCGCACAGACAAGCGGCCCACCGGCATCACCAGGTAGAGGGAGGCCAGTAGCAGGATCTCCCCCGCCAGCCCGAGCAGGTAGAGCAGGGTGCCGGAGACCCGGTCGAGTGACAGGTCGTGGCCCAGCACTTCCACATGCCGCGCGCCTAAGGCCTGCAGGCTGCCCGAGACCACCGTCACCAGCAGCAGGCCGACGCTGAGCACGACGATGTAGCAGTACGGCAGCACCGCCGATACCAGGAAGTGGCGGCGGCGGATCGCCACCCGGTGCACAAAGATCACCGACATGGCGTTCTCCAGCACCGTGAACGCCAGCGAGCTGAAAAAGATCATGCTCGCCAGCAGCACCCAGCCGATCACCCCGCGGTTCGCCAGGAAGCTGGCCAGCTCGCCCACCAGCGCGCGGGATTGTCCCGGCAGCAACCATTCCAGGTAGCGCGACAAGGTGGCCAGCAGCGATGCCGGGTCGATCACATGGGACAGCGCGATCACCATCAGGATCAGCAAGGGCACGATCGACAGCAGGGCGTAGTACGCCACCGCGCCCGCGAGCAGCAAGCCCTGGTTGGCCCGGAATTGCCGGAGCGTGCGCAGTACGAAGCGCCACGGGTGTTTCAGCACCAGTCGGGCGCGCGCGTCGAGTATCTGCATGGCAGAGGATGTGTCAGTTCGTCATGGCAGGGGCAGCAGGAAAAAGCGCAGGCCACGGCGCGTTGCGGGTTGGGTTGTCTGGTTGGGAGGTCTGTATGACTGGCAGGGAGGTCACTTTCGCGGCGCATCCGTGTTCTCTCAATGTGGTGCATCGCGCGCCGCACGGCAAGCCGTGGTTGTCCTACACAGGCTTGCGGCATTCTCCGACAGAAACGCCGGCAGGCAAGGCTATGCTTGGATGAAGCATGGCGCGCGCTGCGCGCACAGGCCAATTGCTTCGCCGGCATTCACGCGACACTTCACGCGACACGTACGCGACCATCACGACAGGAACCGCAATCCAATGGCTGATCTGAACGCCGGCCCCGCTGTGGCTAGCCAGTCGTCTGTCTCCGCGGATGCCAGTGACGGCGCCGGCGAAGGCCAGCGGGCTCCTGCAGCCAGCCAGCCGCCGGCGCCGCCTGAAGCCGCGGCTGCGGGCGCATCGGCGGCCCAGCCTGCGGTGGCCGCAAACCTTCCCGTACCGGCCAGGCGCGGCGAAATGCCACTGACCATCCTCGCGGTGCTCGCGTCGCTCTACACGCTGCACCTGGCTAGCGCTTTCGTGATCCCCGTGGTGCTGGCGGTGGTCGTCGCCTACATGCTCGATCCGCTGGTCACCGTGCTGTGCGGCCGGCGCATTCCGCGCGTGCTCGGCGCCTCGCTGGTGCTGCTGGCGCTGCTGGCCAGCGTGGTCTGCTGCGCATACCTGTTGCAGGATCAGGTTGCTAGCCTGATCGACCGTTTGCCGGAAGTTGCCACCAAGCTGTCGCGCTCCGTGGGCGCCTTGCTCAGCGGAGACGACTCGATGGTGCAAAAGATCCGGCGGGCGGCCACGGTGCTGGGCGGCACCGGGCAAGGGCCGCCCGTGCGTGGCTCCCCGATCGTGGTGGAGCGCGCCGGGGATTCGCTCAACAATATCCTGCTGGCAGGTTCGGTCGGCGTCTTTGCCGTCGCCGGGCAGGCCGCGGTGGTGTTGTTCCTCGCCTTCTTCATGCTGGTGTCCGGCGACATGTTCAAACGCAAGTTCATCAAGATGGCGGGTACCACGCTTTCGCAGAAGAAGATCAGCGTGCACATGCTCGACGAGATCAACCGGCAGATCCAGCGCTATATGGTGATGCTGCTGGTCACCAACGCCATGGTGGGCGTGCTGACCTGGTTCCTGCTGAAATGGCTGCAAGTAGAGAACGCCGGCACGTGGGCGCTGGCCGCCGCGGCGTTGCACCTGGTGCCTTACTTCGGTGCGGTGCTCATCGCGGTTTGCATTGGGCTTGCCGCCTTCATGCAGTCGGGCGACTTCGCGCTGGCGGCCATGGCGGCAGGCGGCTCGCTGCTGGTCGCCACGCTGATCGGCGCGCTGGTGACCACCTGGATGACGGGGCGCATGGCCAAGATGAACGCCGTCGCGGTGTTCGTCGTGCTGCTGCTCTTCACCTGGCTATGGGGCACCTGGGGCGTGCTGCTGGCGATTCCCATCGCCGTGATCGCCAAGGTGGTGGCTGACCATGTGGAGGGGCTGGAAGTGGTGGCGGAGTTTCTGGGCGAGTGAGGTTGGCTCAACCCGCAGCCAAAAAACTCGCCACCAGCACCGCCACATCGGGCGGGACCGCATCCGCCGCGCACGCCCGCAGATGCAGCGTCTGTCCCGTCGGCAGCGTCATTGCCGCATCCCGCTCGCCAAAACGCAGCGTGCCTTCGGCAAACACGCGCTCCTGGCAATCTCCCTGGCTCATCGACACAAACTGCAACGGCAGCGCTTGCTGCGGGCCATTGCCCGCGGCTATCCACAGCCACTGGTATTTGCGCGAACGCGGCGCATCGGCGGGCAAGCCGAGGCGCTTGATTTCCAGTACTGTGCCCGCGGCTGCGGTGAAGGCATGGAGAATCTCGCAGGCGGGCGATGCTGGAAGGGTTTGCGTCATGGCGGGCTGGATATCTGCAGGAAACTGGAGCGCGATTCTACCCGCAGCCGAGCGCGCCCGCGCCGCGCACGCCACGCATATCGATAGGCGAACACCTTCATTCCCTGCCCATGGCCGCGGCGCTAACATCGCTGCCAAGCGAGCCGGCATCACAAGTGCCGGTCGCGCCTTGATTACAGCGGCCAGCTTGCGCGCCGCCGCGCATCGGCGCGGCGCGCGAAGAGCCGCAGCCCTGAGTGTGGAGCCTGCATGCAACGCCGTAGTCTATTCAAATCCATCGCCCTGGCCGCCGCCATGATCGTGTTGCCCGCCGCGCACGCCGCCGACCAGGTGGTGCGCCTTGGCACCATGAGCGGTCCCGACGCGCAGATCTGGGAGGTCGTGCGCACCGTGGCCAAGCGCAGCGGCCTGGACGTGAAGATCATCGAGTTCAACGACTATGCGCAGCCGAATGCCGCGCTGGATGCCGGGGACCTGGACGCCAACAGCTTCCAGCACCAGCCCTTTCTCGACAGCCAGATCGAGGCGCGGCGCTACAAGATCGCCAATGTCGGCCTGACGTACGTGGCGCCAATGGGCTTTTACTCGAAGAAGCTCAAGTCGCTGAAGGCACTGCCGGACGGCGCCAAGGTGGGCATCCAGAACGATCCCTCCAATGGCAACCGCGCGCTGCTGCTGTTGCAGAAAGAAGGCCTGGTCACGCTGCGCGACGGCGCCGGCAAGAACGGCAAGAACGCCACGCCGCTCGATATCAAGTCCAATCCCCGCAAGCTGAAGATCGTGGAACTGGACTCGGCCATCCTGCCGCGCTCGCTCGATGACCTGGCCGTGGCTTCCATCAATACCGACTACGCGGTCAAGGCCGGCCTCAGCCCGGCCAAGGATGCGATTGCCACCGAAGACCTGCGCGGCCCCTATGCCAACCTGATCGCGGTGCGCACGCAGGACAAGGACAAGCCGTGGGTCAAGCCGCTGGTGGCGGCCTACCAGTCGCAGGAAGTGCGCGACTTCCTGGCCACGCAGTTCAAGGGAGCGATCTTGCCGGCGTTCTGACGGCGCGCGCTTTCGAGGGATAGCGCCGGCTATGCGGCCAGCGCTTCCTCGACAAACAGCAGGCGGTCATTGCCCCAGAACAATTCGTCGCCGACGAAAAAGCTCGGGACACCGAACACGCCGCGTGCTACCGCGGCCTCGGTGGCTTGCTTGAGCGCATCCTTCACCGCCGGGTCATCGATCATCGCCAGCACCTGGCGCGCGTCGAACCCGGCGGCTGTGAGCGCGGTGCCAATCTCGGCGGGGTCGTTCAGGTTACGTTGCTGCTCCCACATGGCGGCGAAGATTGTCTCCACATAGCGGTGGAACGCGGCTTCGTCCTGCAACTGGAAGCCGATCGCGGCGCGCATCAGCGCCAGCGTGTTGACCGGGAAATGCGGATTCTGCTGCAGGTTGGCACCGTACCGGCGCGACCAGCGCGCGGTGTCGGTCTTCGACCAGCGGCCCTTGGCGGGGATCTCCGCGGGGCTGTGGTTGCCGGTGGCCTTGAACACGCCGCCCAGCAGGATGGGCCGCCATACGATCTGCGCGCCGGTGCGCTGTGCCACGCGCGGCAATTCCTTGTAGGCCAGGTAGGAATACGGGCTGCCGAAGTCGAAATAGAATTCCACTTGCTTGCTCATGTCGTCGTCTCCGCTTGTTGTGGTGTTTTTTTGCTGATGGCTTTCATGGCTTCCATGGTTTTGAGGCTTTGGCCCGCAGCGCTTACCACGGCTCGATCCACGGGCGGATATCTAGCTCGTGTGTCCACGCGTCGCGCGGCTGCTGGTGCAGCATCCAGTAGGTGTCGGCGATGTGCTCCGGATTGACGATGCCGTCGTCCTGCTTGGTGGCGTAGCGGTCGGGGAAGTTCGAGCGGATGAAATCGGTGTCGATGGCGGCGTCCACAACCAGGTGCGCCACATGGATGTTCTTCGGCCCCAGCTCTCGCGCCATGCTCTGGGCTAGCGCGCGCAGGGCATGCTTGGCGCCCGCAAAGGCGCTCATGCCATCGCGCCCGCGCAGGCTGGCGGTTGCACCGGTGAAGAAAATCGAGCCGTGCCCGCGCGGCAGCATCACGCGGGCGGCCTCGCGCCCCATCAGGAAGCCGCCGAAGCAGGCCATCTCCCAGACCTTGAAGTACACGCGGGATGTGGTTTCCAGCACGGAAAACCGTACATTGGCGCCAATATTGAAGATTGCCACCTCCAGCGGCGCGATCTCGCGCTCGATGCGCTCGATCAGCGCCACCGTCTCGTCCTCCTTGCGGGCATCGCAGGCAAAGCCGTAGGCCTCGCCGCCCTCTGCACGGATCTGCTCGACCAGCGGCGTGAGCTTGTCGGCGCTGCGGCGCGTCACGCAGGCGATATAGCCCTCGCGGGCAAAGCGGCGCGCAATGGCGCCGCCAGTGGCGTCGCCGGCACCTACCACAAGGATGGCTTTCTTGTTGGACATGACTTGTCTCCAGTCTTGGAATGATCCGCCGGCCATGGCCGGGCGGGCTTTCTGCGTTCGTGCCCACGCTGGCCGCTTCCATCGGAAGTGGATCCGGCATAAGATAAACGGTCGTTTAGTAAACGAACGTTATGGTATGAATGCGGGTCGCGTCAAGCGGCATCTGCCCCAGGACAATCTCAGGAACTGCAATGCGTTATTCCGCAACTCACAAAGCTGCCACCCGCGAGCGGGTGCTGGAGGCCAGCGGCGCGCTGGTCAAGCGCGAGGGCTTTGCGTCGACCGGCGTTGACCAGCTGATGGGCGCCGCCGGTCTGACCGGCGGGGCGTTCTACAGCCATTTCGATTCCAAGCAGGCATTGCTGCGCGAAGTGATCGAGCGCGAGCTGCAGCGCAGCCGGGAGCTGTTGCTGCCCGACGGGGAGGCAGGCGATGGCGCCTGGCTGGCCAGGATGCTGGATTGCTACCTCACCATGGGCCATGTGCGGCATCCGGAGACGGGCTGCCCGTTGCCCAGCCTGGGCGCGGAGATCGCCCGCGCCGATGCGGACACGCGCCAGGCCTGCGAGGATGGCATGGTGGCCATGCAACTGGAGCTGGCGGTAAGGCTGGGGAGCGGGGAGGCGGCCTGGGGCGTCATGTCCCAGTGCGTCGGGGCGCTGATGCTGGCGCGCACGGTGGCCAACCAGGATGTGGCCAGGGAGATATTGAAGGGGGCACGGACGATGTTGGAGCGTGCTGGCGGTGCGGCGGGTGACGTGCGGGTGTAGCGCAACGCGCTTTGTTTTAACATGCGGGCTGCACATTCAGACAGGACTCCCACCGATGAGGAACGTATTCCTGATTCCCGTTGTTTCGGCCTTGCTTGCCTTTGGCAGTGCGGCCTGCGCCCAGGTCGATGACCAGTCGAAGCCGCAGGCGCTGATCCAGACCGTGACGCAGCAGTTGCTGCGTGAGGTGCGCACCCGCGCGGTCGCGCCGGGCGATATCCAGCGCATCACGACGATCGTGAACAAGGACATCCTTCCGTACACCGATCTGAACCGCACCACGCAGCTCGCCATGGGCCGTTACTGGCGCACCGCGACGCCGGCGCAGCAGCAACAAGTGGTGGAGCAGTTCAAGCTGCTGCTGATCCACACCTATGCCGGCGCTATCGCGCAACTCCGCCCGGACCAGCAGATCGAGTATCCACCGTCGCGCATCGAGCCGGCCGAGACGGACGTGGTGGTGCGCACGGTCGCCACCAATATGAAAAGCGGCCAGCCTGTGCAGATCGACTACCGTCTGCACAAGACGCCGGAAGGCTGGCGCGTGTATGACCTGAACGTGCTGGGCGCCTGGCTGGTGCAGACCTACCGGCAGCAATTCAACGACAGGATTCAGCAAAGCGGGGTGGATGGGCTGATCCAGTCACTGACCGAGCGCAATGAGCGGCTTGTGTCTGGCAGGCAGTAGGGGAGTCCAAGGGGCCATGCGGGCTGTATGCCTTGGATCCGGAGCGACTGTCCGGTTGATGGCAGCACCCGTGCGCCCAGTCAGGGCAAACCGCTGCATGACCCTGACGATTAGGCGGCCCGGCACCACCGGCCAGAATCCGGGCACACAGCGGCCCTTGCACCGTTCAGCCAGACTTGCTCTTCATTCAGTGGCAACGAGGTCGAAGGGGCGGTGTCGAAGGCAACCTGAAGTGCGTGCGCAACATGGGTATCTTCGATGGGAAGCTCCCAGGTCAGGAATAGCTGGATGCAATCCTGGTCGGGCGGAAAGTCGGCCGCGTTAAAACTGCCGCTGTGGCGTTGAATCACGCCATGGGGCTGGCAAGTATCGAATATCACCGCCGTACCCCGGGACAGGGGAATTCGAAGACCCAGCGAGGGAAAATGCAAGTCCTGGTCCCTGTCTTCGCTCAGGAAGAGATTGCAAAAGGCCGCACCGCCATACTGCGCACCATCATGGTGGTACCTCGCGCCGCGGCAGGCCATGAGGGCGACGTCGCTGCCGGCAAGCACCCCGGGCAGTCCAAGCGCGCACGCCCAATCGGACGCCGCCTGCACGCAGTGCACGTAGTCCGGCCAGCGCGCCCGCGCTCGTGCCAAAGGCATGGCCTCGACATCCCCGGGTTCCAGGACCAGCCGGGACGATATCTCCCTGGCCCAGTCCGCAAGCAGGCGTGCAGGGGGCACAGGCACGTCGACCGTGCCGCATAACACGATGTCACTGACGCATCGACTGCGGATGCCGTCGCCGCTCCAGAAATAGGAAGTGAGGAGGTCTTGTGCTCGATGCTGTTGAGGGCGGTGGTTCATCTGTACCAGTGTCATGCGGCTGTATTGATACTGTAGCGGATCGTAGCGCGTCGGCCGCTGTTGGCTGTGGGTTCAACCGGTCAATGCCGCACACTAAGGGCTGTGAGAGCGGGGGGCTGCTGGTAAGCTCGCCGCTTGTAGTGTATTGCGATCACCCACGGGCCGTCTCAGGTAGCTCGCGGATTTCGAACCCCACTTTCGCGAGTGGGGAATCCACGCAACGATAGAAGAATCCTGATCATGGCTCAGCGTCGTATCGTGCTTACAATGCCGGCATCTGCCGCCGCAGCGTTTGAGGCCTTCCATAATCACGAGAAACGGTTGATATGGGACACATTGCTGTCGGTTGCTTATGTGGAGGGCGGCGGGACGCATCCCCACGTAGGTGCCATCACCACGAATCTCGGTCGTGGCTGGAAGAAACTTCTTGGCATGCGGACGCAATTCGTCAGCTACGATCCTCCCAGAATTGCCGCAGCGACCATCATTGCCCCTACCGGCCTGTTCGCATTCTGGGGCGCTTCGATGCGACACCGTGACCTTGGTCATGGCGCCTCGGAGCTGATTTACACATTCAACATCAAGCTACGCCCACAGCTGTTGGGGCGCATTCTGGATCCATTCGTGGCCAAGGTCTTCGAGTTGGAAACGCGTCGACGCTTTGCTGCGATGGCTGCCTACTTGCGACAACGGAAGCCGGGAGATGACTGACTGCATTGGGGTGGCGCTTCCCGCTGATCGGTTTCATCAAACTGCTATCTGTTGCATCGACCGGTTGAATCCTCACCCAGAAGCAGTTGTTCAAGAATGTCATCCTTTCCAATAGGCGCAGCCTGCTGCCGGGGGGGAGCGGTCGAAGCCGTATGGTAGTGTCCCGCTATATTTCCCTCCACACGCCTATCGAGGTCGCAATGAAAGTCAAACGCATCGTTGCAAATATCAGCACGCAAGCCGTAGGCGACGCGAAGGACTTCTACGGGAGAGTATTTGGCCTCGACCTGCTGATGGATCATGGCTGGATTGCCACGTACGGGTCGTCGGAGAGGATGGAGGTGCAGATTAGTTTCGCTTCGCAAGGCGGATCGGACACGCCAACGCCGGATTTATCAATCGAAGTGGACGACATTGTCGCCGCGCTTGAGCGTGTGAAGGCGGCAGGGATTCCCATCGAGTACGGCCCGGTCGACGAACCATGGGGCGTACGGCGCTTCTATGTTCGCGACCCATTTGGCAAGCTGATCAATGTGCTTGCTCACACCTGACGCGCAGGTCTGCTACGGGGGCAGGTGCGCTGGCAATGGCAGGCAACCGCAACAGTCAGCCAATTCCCGCCAGTCTTCGGGCGTCGAGCATCATGTTCGCGCCCAGCACAAGCAGAACCGCGCCCATGGCCCAGCGCTGGGCCAGCAGGAGTCCCGGCCGGCGGGACAGGAGGGTTGCCATGCTGCCAGAGCAGATTGCCACGGCGCCGTTGACGGTGGCGAACGCGACAATCAACGAGGACCCGAGCACGAGCGATTGCTCGAGGACGTTGCCGTTCCGATAGTTGATGAACTGCGGCAGAATTGACAGGAAGGTCATCGCCAGCTTGGGATTCAACAGGCTGGTGGTGGCGCCCATCGCGAACAGCCGTCGGGGGCGTTCGTGCGGCAGGTCGCGGACTTCGAGCGGGGAGCGGCCACCAGGCTTCACGGCCTGCCATGCCAGATAGAACAGATAGGCAGCGCCCACCGTGCCCAGGATGCTGCTGGCGTAGGGCACGCTCAGGAAAAATGCCGTGATGCCAAACGCCGCGCCAAACATATAGAAAAGGTATCCGAGCATGACGCCAGCGAGGGACACGAGCCCGGCCTTGCGTCCTTGCGCAATGGAGCGTGACATCACGTAGACCATGTTCGGGCCCGGCGTCACGGCTAGCATGCCCCCAACCGCTAAAAATCCGTAGATCGATTCCGCACTGTGCATTTTCGGGGTTCCCCAGTGGACATTGACCGCAGTATCCACTTGGTGAGTGGCCGAGTAAAACGGGTTAAACTGACGTTTTTATTCAGATTTTCTGATTAATATGAAAAAGCTTGATCTGGACGTCATTGAGATGGTGGTGGCGGTCGCCGACGCCGGCTCGTTTGCGCGGGGGGCAGAGACCGTACACCGGTCCGCGTCGGCGGTGAGCATGCAGATCAAGGCACTTGAGGAGTCGCTTGGGAAGCCGCTGTTTGTGCGGACCACGCGGCACGTGACGATTACCGCCGAGGGAAAGACGCTGCTGGACTATGGCCGTCGCATGCTCGCGATGCGGGAGGAGGCGTGGGCGTCGATCGTGCGCCCGGAGATGAAGGGGCGCGTCACCATCGGCGTGCCTGACGACTACGCCTCATCGTTGCTGCCGTCGGTCCTCAGACAGTTCGCGGTGGCGCACCCGCGAGTGGAAATCCGGGTGATCGGCATGCCTAGCAGTGCGCTCGTGCCATTGCTCAAGGACAACACGCTCGACCTGGCCTGCCTGACTAAAGCCAAGGGCATCGCCGGCGAATTCATCCGGTTCGAGCCGATGGTCTGGGTCGGGTCGGCCGTGAGAAAAGTGTGGAACGAGCGCCCGCTGCCCATCGCCGTGTTCGCCCATGGCAGCACGGCGCGCGCTAATGCCATCAGTGCGCTGCAGCGGGAGAACATCAAATACCGCATGTCCTACGAAAGCCCGAGCCTGCTGGGCCTTGTCAGCATGGTCGAAGCGGGGCTTGCGGTGGCCCCCCTGGCGAGATGCAGCGTACCCGGGCATCTTGTTCAGCTATCCCAGAGCGACGGCTTGCCACCACTGGCCGAACTCGAAATCGTCCTCGCCCGCAGCTCCCGGTCCGCGCGACCTCCCTGCGATTATCTCGCTGAGCAGATCCTGGTTGAATTGAGCACCTGAGGAAAACCTGAGCGATCACGCATGGTGAAGCGTCCATCGACGCATGGAGAGGGGTAGGTCAGTCCGTGGCGGGTGTCAACGGTGGCAGCTTCCACGTGCCATTCATCGCCGCCTCGCTTGGCCCGCAGGCTTGGCCATGGTGCTGCAGTTTTGTGTTGTAGTTCTCGATCATCGGGAATGCATAGATATAGGCATCCCTCGCAATGGCACGGGTTTCGTCCTGCAGTTCTCGCCGTGTGAATTAAGCCTTGTGGCGAGCGCGATATCCGGAATGGGTGAGTCAGGCGGCACTTTCGGCTGATTTCACCTTCTACCCCGTCCGATATGAAATCTTTCAACAGGCATGCCGCGTGGCGCCATTGCGCGCTATGTTCAACTCCGAAGTACCGCTGCGTGCCGCGTGCCCCGGCGGCCTCCAAGTTATTTCGTATCCACGCTTTTTCACTTGTCAGGACAGCCATGCCAAATCGTCGGTTGATTCCCCGTTCCCTGCACGCGCTGAGCCTTGGCGCGGCCATGCTATTCGCACCGCTCGTCCACGCCGCGCCGCCGGGCCCCGTCGGCGTGGCGGAGGAAACCGTGATCTCCGGGCGCATCGTTTCGATCGATCCGGAATCGAAGGCGGTGCTGGTGCAAGGCCCGCGCGGCAATGTCGCCGAGCTGATCGGCGGCGACGAAGTCAAGAATTTCAAGCAGATCAAGAAGGGCGACATGGTCACGCTGACCCGCGCGGCGGCCGTGGTCACCACGCTGGAGCCGGTCGATAGCAAGGACATGCCGCTGGCGGAGTCGGTGGAGCGCACCGCGCGCGCTGGCGAGGGCGACAAGCCTGGCTTTGCGCGCGAGATCACAACCACGGTGACGGCGGAGATCACCAAGGTCGATGCGAAGCACCGTACCGTGACCTTCCGTGGTCCGCGCGAGACGCTGCGCACGGTGAAAGTCCAGGACCCCAACATCGACCTGGGCAAGCTCAAGGCGGGCCGCCTGGCCAAGCTCGTCTATCGCGAGGTCATCTCGATTGTGGTGACGTCGGCGCCGAAGTCGTAAGGCGCGCTGACAAGCCGGCTGGTCTGGCCGACTTGCGCATCGGTGCGCCACTCGGCGCCGAGCGAATTGATCCACGTGCGGCGGTAGCTGGCGTTCAGGTTGAAAAAGGCATCCCCGCGAAAATCCCCGACACGATGCCCTTTGGCAGCAGCAAGCCATTCCCGCTGACCCCGATTTCCGGGGTGAACAGGTTGGTATGGTCGTCGAGCTTGCGGCGAATCGCCAGACTCCTGCCGGGGCGCACGCTCCTTGAACAGCTTCTCGGTCGACAAGCCGCCGACCAGTTGCGCCATCGGTGCCATGCCGGTGGCGTACGCGGCACCCACCAGCGAGCCCATGCTGGTGCCGGCGATGCTGGGCTTGCTGGGTCGGGGTCTGCCTTTGGCGGGGTACACGATGGGCTTCTGCGCCTGGGCTTGCGTGGACCCAGTGGCACATAGCAAAAGACCAACGGCTAGGCGTTGCAGTCGCATGGCCTGTTCCTCGGGTGATCGGCGGTGCCTCATGCAATGGCGCTGGCTGCACCATCCAACCGCGCGTTTTCCATGTTCGATCATGACTGCGGGCAGGGCAATTGAGTGTTTTCTTTTTTGGCCCGTAGTTGTGCTGCAAAAGGTGGTTGGGCAGTGGTGTGGCTAGCGATGTGTCGGCTTGCCCGCCAGCGCTTTGCCTACGCCTCCACAAGCGCCTCGAAGCGCAGGGCAAGAAAGTCGATTAGAGCACGCACCGCAGGCAGCAGGCCCCGGCGCGAAGGGTACACGGCATGAATGACGCCGCCCTTTGGCCGCCACTCTGGCACCAGCATGACCAGCTGGCCTAGTTTCAACTCGTCCTCCACCACCATGCTCGGCAGCGCCACCGCGCCCACCCCGGCCAGTGCGGCCAGGCGCAGGGCCAGCATGTCGTCGGTGACCAGCCGCGGGCTATGGCGGATTTCCACGCTGGCGCCCTCCGGCCCCTGCAGCCGCCAGCTATGCGTGGGCTGCGGCGGGCCCCAGTCCAGCGTGGGCAGCTCGGCCACGTCGGCCGGCACGGCGGGCATGGTGCGGCCCGCCAGCAGCGCGGGGCTGGCCAGCAGGCACCACGCGCGGGTGGCCAGCGTGCGCATCACCAGGTCGCTGTCGCTCAAAGGCGGCACCCGCACCCGGATCGCCACGTCGATGCGCTCGGCAATCACGTCCACGCGGCGGTTGGTCGCCTCGAGATGCACGATGACCTTTGGGTAGGCCGCCATGAATTCAGCGATCATGGCGCCGATCCGCGCGTGCAGCAGCGCCACCGGGCAGGTCACCCGCACGATGCCCTGGGGCTCCGAGTGCGTCAGGTCGATGGCCTGCTGCGCGGCATCGGCCTCCACCAGCATGGCCTTGCAGTGCGTGTAGTAGCTCTGCCCGATCTCGGTCACGGAGAAATGCCGCGTCGAGCGCTGGATAAGGCGCGTGCCCAGGCGTTCTTCGAGTTCGCCCACGCGGCGGCTCAGCTTGGACTTAGGGATGCCCAACGCACGGCTTGCCGGCGCAAAGCCCTGATGGTCCACCACCTGGGCAAAGTAGAAAAGGTCGTTGAGGTCGGGATGCATCGGGTCATCGTCCTATCAATAGGACACTGAGGATAGCGCATGGAGGCTACCGGCGTTCCTGCCGCAGGCCTAAGCTGGTCTTCGTCAGGGGCAAAGCCTGCCCGCCACCGTTCAGGAGTTCCCATGAAGAAGATCAGCGGCACCTACCGTGCCCCGCATGCCCATTGGGTGGGCGACGGCTTTCCCGTGCGCACGCTGTTCTCGCAGCAAAGCCTTGGCAGTCACCTGAGCCCCTTCCTGATGCTCGACCATGCGGGCCCGGCTGAGTTCTCGCCTGCCGCCCGGCGGCGCGGCGTGGGCGAGCATCCGCACCGCGGCTTCGAGACGGTGACCATCGTCTACCAGGGCGAGTTGGAGCATCGCGATTCCACGGGGCAGGGCGGGCGCATCGGCCCCGGCGACGTGCAATGGATGACGGCAGCGTCCGGCATCCTGCATGAGGAGTTCCACTCGGAGGCCTTCACCCGCACCGGCGGCACGCTGGAAATGGTGCAATTGTGGGTGAACCTGCGCGCCAGCGACAAGATGGCCGCGCCCGGCTACCAGACCATCGTGTCGGCGCAGATCCCGTCGGTGCAGTTGCCCGGCGGCGCCGGCCAGGTGCGCGTGATTGCGGGCGAGTATCGGGGCACAGGCGAAAGCGCACGCGGGCCGGCACACACCTTCACGCCAATGGACGTATGGGACGTACAACTGCGCCACGGCGCGGACGTGGACCTGCCTGCTCCCGAGGGGCGCACCGTGGCACTGGTGGTGCTGCGCGGCAATGTGCTGGTCAACGGCAGCGAGGCCGCCCAAGCCGGGCAGATGGTGCTGCTCGATCGCGCGGGCGCCGGATTCGCGCTGGCGGCCACAAGCGACGCGCTGGTGCTGGTGCTGCATGGCGACGCCATCGACGAGCCGGTGGCGACCTATGGGCCGTTCGTGATGAACACCGAGGAAGAGATCAAGCAAGCGCTGCAGGATTTTCGCAGCGGCCGCTTCGGGCAGATCGAAGCGGCGTAGTCAGCGTCGGACGCTAACCCATTCGACGTCAATCGCAAATCGTGAGTCAATGAAAGGAGATTCTCATGGCAACCCCCTACAAGCGCCTGGACAAGAGCCAGGCCGCCGTCCTCCTGGTCGATCACCAGGCCGGCCTGCTATCGCTGGTCCGCGATATCGAGCCGGACAAGTTCAAGAACAATGTGCTCGCGCTGGCGGATCTGGCCAAGTATTTCAACCTGCCCACCGTCCTCACCACCAGCTTCGAAGATGGCCCGAACGGGCCGCTGGTGCAGGAGCTCAAGCAGACCTTTCCCGATGCACCCTACATTGCGCGCCCCGGCCAGATCAATGCCTGGGACAACGAGGATTTCACCAAGGCGGTCAAGGCCACCGGGCGCAAGCAGTTGATCATCGCGGGCGTGGTGACCGAAGTCTGCGTGGCTTTCCCGGCATTGTCGGCGATGGCCGAAGGCTACGACGTATTTGTGGTCACGGATGCATCGGGCACCTTCAACGAGATCACCCGCAACGCCGCATGGGCCCGCATGGAGCAAGCCGGGGCGCAGATGCTGAGCTGGTTCGGCGTGGCCTGCGAACTGCACCGCGACTGGCGCAACGATATCGAAGGGTTGGGCACGCTGTTTGCCAATCACATTCCCGACTATCGCAACCTGATGGCGAGCTATAGCACGGTGAAGGCTGGCAAGTAGCGTTGGACATACAGCCCCGCCCAAAAGGGCGAACCGGGTCGGGGCTGGGACGGGCCCCGCTTCTTGGTCCATGGCGCACGCATCTGCTGCCCACATTGCGCTACACAATGCAAAATTCTTGTTAAAAGTGGTGCGATTTCGGACTTGTCCGATGTGAATGGCGAACATTCTTCGGTGGCCTGACCCGCTACCCCGTGTTTGCGTTGGTTGACGTGTTGTCGCTCGCGGGCCCCTCACCTTTACCATTGCCGCGCACTGCGGCCCAGACATGGCAAACGAATCGACCGGCAAGGGCGGTCAGCAATCCTATTTCCTCGAGGTGCCCGCGCGGCGAGTGCCGCCGAGCTGTCGGCGGTGTCAAGGATTCTGGTAAACAAGCCAACATCAAGGCGCCGCCTGGATACGAGCTTGCACACCGTCCCTGGTTCGAGAATGATGCTGGTCTGCAAAAATGCCAAGCTCCGGTTCTCCTGGTACGGGAGAGCTTAGTCTGCCGAAACCGGGCGCACTTCCGTAGGTGAGGAGCGATGTCTAAAGCGCGCGCAATTGGAACATCAATAGATGCTATCCGTGCTGCTGAAGCTGAATTGGGACGCACGCTACCCAGATCTTTCTCGGATTGGCTCTTAGTGAACAATGGGAGATCTTTGGTTCCACGACGCACATGCTCGTGCCGCTGGCGCGGCTGGACGAAACGCTGGTCGAAGCCGCGTTCCTGGCCACCGGGACCAACGGGCAGTCGTGCAGGTGCCGGCCAACACCCGACACGCCCGTCAACGGTATGTCGAAAATGGAGAGTATTGAATGATGGCAAAGGATTATTCGGTCTGGGACATTGATGAGTTGGTGGCGGCGTACGCCAACGTCCCTGACCTAGCCGAGACCGTGAGAACGGGTATGGAGGCGTTGTTCAAGTTTATGGAGACCGAGGGTCTGCTTACATGTCGCGTCACCGACGAGCAAGGTCAGGTGGTTAAACGGCAGATCATGGCAAGCCAGATAACGGAGGAAGGCAACCGACTCAGCAGTGGCCCCAAAAATCCCGTGCATAGATGGTTAGGTTCCAAGGGGGGACAGAAGAACCCGCCGGATCTGAAGATGCTGGAGAAGGCGCTGGCAGAAATCCGGGCTGGAAACTAAGAAAGACAAGGCGCGAGTAGGCTTCATTGGCACGTCAAAGGCCCCTGAACCAAGAACTGAGAATCCCATGTAACCAGTTCGCGTTGTTCGATGCCGAATTCGGCCAGTGGCACTTTGTGCCACGCGCTGCGATAGGCGAGCTTATGGAGGGAGTTACCTGCTTGGCCGATGGCTAGGGAAAATGGCGTTACCACGTCTAGCGTGCATGGCATTCGATCAGTATCGCGAATAGACCAGCCCATCGAGGGCCCAAAACGCCTCTGGTCACGAGCCTGGAGGAGAGCAGTGAAGCCAGCATCACTGACACCTGCCCGTGGAACGTGATGCGGCGATTCTTTTGCCTGCCCGCCGATGTGATCGCGTCCGACAACCCAGCGGTCGCCGACGCATCGAGTCGGAAGGCAGGATCTGGATTTGTCGCTATGACGCGGCCGGCCGTCTGCGATTCCCCCGGTCTCGCCTGCAAATCTCGCCTTGACATCCTTACGTACGATATATATCGTAAGATATGTTTTTCGATACGTAGGAGCTGCGACGATGCGTCACCACCCCATTCTGGGCAGGCTTAGCCATCACATGCTTGCCCATCTGTCTTCCCACTTTTCGTCCCACTTTTCGTCCCATTCCTCGCACCACGGCGAGCGCCATGGCCGCCAAGCCATTGGCCGCCACCACCACGGCGGTGGCCCCGGCGGCTTCTTTGGTGGCGGCGGCGATGGCTTCGACGGCGACGGCGATAGCTGGCGGCGTGGCCGCAAGTTCAGCTCGGATGATCTTCAACTCATGCTGCTGTCCTTGCTGGAAGAAAAGCCCAGCCATGGCTATGAGCTGATCAAGGCGCTGGAGGCCCGCACCAACGGCTTCTACAAGCCCAGCCCGGGCATGGTCTATCCGGCCCTGACCTTCCTCGAAGAACTTGGCTACGCTACGGTGGACACCGAGGGCAACAAAAAGCGCTATCAGCTGGCGGGGCCGGGCCTGGCCCATCTCGACGCCAACCGTGAGCGGCTGGCCCTGATGCTCAACAAGCTCAAGCACGTGGCGCGCAAGATGGAGTGGGTGCGGCGCGCGCTGTCGGGCGAAGCCGCCGAGCCGGGTGCGGCGGGCGTAGCCGCCGACGAGCGTGAAGCCGCGGGCGGCTGGCTGCCCGAGTTCGTCGAGGCGCGCGTGGCGCTCAAGCGGGCGCTGCTGCTGCGCACCGATGCCACGCCGGACGAGCAGCGCCGCATCGCCGCCATCCTGGCGCGGGCAACCGCCGAGATCAACGCCGGCCAGGGCGGCCAGGGTGCCTAGTGCTGACCCGCATCCCGACACTCCACATTCCGTATTCCTCATTCCCCTCATTCCCGCCAACCAGGAAATCCATGACTACTCGCGATCTCACCGTGCAACGCGTTCGCCATGAACTCAAGATGCGCTTGCTGCAAGTGGTGCGTACCCAGGCGGTGTCGCCGCAACTGCTGCGCGTGACGCTGGCTGGCGAAGACCTGAAGGGCTTTGTCTCCGCGTCTTTCGACGACCACATCAAGGTGTTCCTCCCCGCGCCGGGGCAAAGCAAGCCCGCGCTGCCGGAGCTTGGCCCCAATGGCCCTGTGTTTCCCGAAGGCCAGCCGAAGCCCGCCGCGCGCGACTACACGCCGCGCCGTTACGATGCCGCCGCCGGCGAGCTCGATATCGAGTTCGTGCTGCATGGCGATGGCCCCGCCTCCACCTGGGCCGCGCAGGCTGCGCCCGGCCAGTATCTGGGCGTGGGCGGCCCGCGTGGGTCGTTCGTGATTCCCGAGGGCTTCGACTGGCACTTGCTGGTAGGCGACGAAACCGCGCTGCCTGCCATCGGCCGCCGCCTCGAGGAACTGCCGTCCGGCGTGCGCGCGCTGGTGGTGCTGGCGGTGGACAACGCCGCCGCCGAAATCCCGCTGCCCAGCCGCGCCGACGTGGAGATCCACTGGCAGCACCGCGACAGCGCACCGGCAGATAGCGCCGCCGGGCTGCTGGAACAAGCCTTGCGCGAGGTCACGTTGCCGCGCGGCGAAGGCTATGTCTGGGCGGCTGGCGAGGCCGCGTCGATTCGCGCCGTGCGTCAGTACCTGGTGGGCGAGCGCGGCATCGAGAAGGGCCGCATCCGCGCGGCCAGCTACTGGAAGGCCGGTGCCGCCGCCGTGCACGAGAACATCGACGACTGAGCGGCGCATGCTGGGGGCAGTGCAAGCCTTGAAGGCCGGATCAACTGGTTTTACAATGCAACCGCCTCGCCATTTTGGCGCCGCATTCCGCGGCACGCCGCATCTGGCGAGTGAAACGGAGTTGCACTATGGTCCGGCGAACCAGCCTGGAAGGCGCCGCATGTCCCGTGGCCCGCTCGCTCGATGTGATCGGCGACTGGTGGTCGCTGCTGATCGTGCGCGATGCCTTCGATGGCTTGCGGCGCTTTGGCGAGTTCCAGCGCAGCCTTGGCCTTGCGAAGAACATCCTTGCCGGCCGGCTGCGCACGTTGCTGGCGCACGGCATCCTGGAACAGGTGCCGGCCTCCGACGGCAGCGCCTACCAGGAATACGTGCTGACGCCGAAAGGGCGCGCGCTGTTCCCGGTGGTGGTGGGCTTGCGGCAGTGGGGCGAAGCGTTCTTCTATGCCCCTGGCGAGCCGCATTCCGTGCTGGTGGACAGCAAGGCTGGCAAGCCCGTGCGGCCGCTCGAGGTGCGTGCCGAGGATGGCCGGTTGCTTGGGCCCGACGATGCGGTGGTCCGCAAGGTCGGCGAGGACGCGTTGCAGTAAGTCCGGCGCCGGATGCATCGACCATCCCGCCCTTCAACACTGTTCAATACTGTTCAACACTGTCCGACACCTTCTCTCGCGCATCGCCATGCCGCAAACATCTCTCACCCCGCCGCCCCTTCTCGTCAGCGCCTGCCTGCTAGGCCAGCCCGTGCGCTATGACGGCCAGGCCAAGGCCCAGCCCGACGCCACGCTGGCCATGTTGGCGCGGCATTTCGAACTGATTCCGGTCTGCCCGGAGTCCATGGGGGGCTTGCCGACGCCGCGCCCGCCAGCGGAGATCGTCGGCGGCAGCGGCGCGCAGGTGCTGGCCGGCGCGGCCATCGTGCGCGATGCCACCGGTGCCGACGTGACCGCGCCGTTCGTGGCAGGCGCCCGCGACGCGCTGGCCATCGCCCGGCAGCGTCAATGCGGGCACGCGCTGCTCAAGGCCTTGAGCCCCTCATGCGGCAATCACGAGCACTACGATGGCTCGTTTGGCGGCGTGCTGCGCCCGGGCCAGGGCGTGGCCGCGGCGTTGCTGGCCGAGGCCGGCGTGCGCGTGTGGAACGAAAGCGAGATCGATGCCCTGATCCGCACGGCCGGCGTGCCCGGTGCGTAGCGGTGCCGCCGCCCAGCTTGCAAAAGCCGTAGACGCGGCCGGTATTCGCCGCTAAGATCTTTCCGGTCAGCCGCACCAACGGCTGGCAGCGTCGCTCGGACGGTTCCGGGCGCTTACGTTCAAGGAAAATCCATGTCAGCCTCCGCAGGCAAGCGTCGCTTCGCGCGTATCGATCGTCTTCCCCCGTACGTCTTCAATATCACCGCCGAGTTGAAAATGGCGGCGCGCCGCCGTGGCGAAGACATCATCGACATGAGCATGGGCAACCCGGACGGCGCCACGCCGCCGCATATCGTTGCCAAGCTGACCGAAGCCGCACAACGCCCCGATACCCACGGTTACTCCGCCTCCAAGGGCATCCCGCGACTGCGCCGCGCCATCTCGCACTGGTATCGCGAGCGCTACGACGTCGAGATCGATCCGGACACCGAGGCCATTGTCACCATCGGCTCCAAGGAAGGGCTGGCCCACCTGATGCTGGCCACGCTCGATCGCGGCGACACCGTGCTGGTGCCGGACCCGAGTTATCCCATCCATATCTATGGCGCGGTGATTGCCGGAGCCGATATCCGTTCCGTGCCCCTGGTGCCGGGCGTGGACTTCTTCGCCGAGATGGAACGCGCCATTCGCGGCAGCTATCCCAAGCCGAAGATGATCGTGCTGGGCTTTCCGTCGAATCCCACCGCGCAATGCGTGGAGCTGGACTTCTTCGAGCGCGTGATCGCGCTGGCGCGCAAGCACGATATCTTCGTGGTGCACGACCTGGCCTATGCCGACATCGTGTTCGATGGCTGGAAGGCGCCGTCGATCATGCAGGTGGAAGGGGCGAAAGACATTGCCGTGGAGTTCTTCACGCTGTCCAAGAGCTACAACATGGCGGGCTGGCGCATCGGCTTCATGGTAGGCAACCCGGATCTGGTGGCCGCGCTCACGCGCATGAAGAGCTATCACGACTACGGCACGTTCACCCCGCTGCAGGTGGCCGCCATCGCCGCGCTGGAAGGCGACCAGCAATGCGTCAAGGAGATCGCCGCGCACTACCAGACACGCCGCGACGTGCTGGCGCGCGGGCTGATCGAATCCGGCTGGCCGGTGGAGATTCCCAAGGCATCGATGTATATCTGGGCGCGCATCCCCGAACCGTATCGCGCGCTGGGCTCGCTGGAGTTCTCCAAGCAACTGCTGGCCAAGGCCAAAGTCTGCGTCTCACCCGGCATCGGCTTTGGCGATTACGGTGACGAGTACGTGCGCTTCGCGCTGATCGAGAACGAGGCGCGTATCCGGCAGGCGGTGCGCGGCATCAAGGCGATGTTCCGCGCGGATGGGCTGGTGAAGGTGCCGGTGGACGAGCACCAGCCGCACGGCCACGCGCCGAAGCCCAAGGACTGAGTGCGTAGTTTTTCCGTATCCGCATGCACGTGACCACACGCCGGCGCCATGCCGGCGTGCAACCATCAGGCATGCCCTGATCGGCCAAGCATGGCCAGCGGGTGGGGCTCACGCGGCCATGCGCTGTCGAAGAACGACTGCACCATGGCCTTGCTGACTTCGCTCGCATCCTTCACGCGCCAGCGCGGCGCATTGTCCTTGTCGACGATCAGCGCGCGCACCCCTTCGATGAAATCGCCCTGCGTGAACGCGTGCGACACCGCGCCGAGCTCCATGCGGAAACAATCGGCAAGATCCAGGTCGCGGCCGCGCAGCAGCAATTCCTGCGTGACCGCCATCATCAGCGGCGATCGCCCGCGCAGGATCTCAAGTGTGCGCGCGGCCCAGTCGGCATAGGCCGGGTCGGATTCGGCGGCCAGGCTCTCGAGCAGGCCGGCCACGCTGGCGTCTGTCCGGAAATGCCGCAGCACGGCAGGCAGCACTGACTGCAGCGGCGCCGCGGGCGCGCTGGCGACAGGCGTTGCCTGCAGCGCGGCGCGCAGGTCCGCCAGCACGTCGCCTGTCCGGTTGATGGCTGCCAGCGTCTGCTCGAAGTGCTCCAGGCTTGCGGCAGGCACGGCGATGTCGGCCAGCTTGCACAGCAGCGTATCGGCAGCGCCAAGCGTCACGCCCGTCAGCCCGACATAGAGCGCCAGCGCCGGCGGCAGCTTCGACAAGAAATGGCTCGCGCCCACATCGGGCACCAGGCCGATGCCGGTCTCCGGCATGGCCACGCGCGAGCGCTCGGTGACCACGCGCAGGTGCGCGGCCTGCGCCAGGCCCATGCCGCCGCCCATGACAATGCCGTCCATCAGCGCCACGACCGGCTTGGGGTAGCAGTGCAGGCGATAGTCGAGCTGGTACTCGTGCACGAAGAACTGGCGATGCAGCGCCGTACCCGCGTGGAAGCTGTCGTACAGCGCGCGGATGTCGCCGCCGGCGCAGAACGCCTTGGGGCCCGCGCCGCGCAGCACCACCGCAGCGATGTCGTCGCGCGCGGCCCAGGCGGCAAGCTGCGCATCGAGCAGGCCGATCATCGGGTAGGACAAGGCGTTCAGCTGGCGCGGCCGGTTGAGCGTGATCAGGCCGATGCCGTTGATCGCGACGAAGCACACCTCGTCTTCGGCGCTCGGCGCGGCTGCGGGGCGTTCCTGGGCGGCATCGTTCGGGTTCAGGCGCATGGCGCGGCTCCTAGGCATTGCGCCATTGCGGCGCACGTTTTTGCAGGAAGGCGTTGACGCCTTCGCGCTGGTCCTCGTCGTCGAACAGGTCGACAAAGCGCTCGCGCTCCAGCGCCAGCGCCGGGCCGCGCGGCACGCCCTGGCGCGCCAGGTGCACCAGTTGCTTGCTGTAGGCAGCCGCGCGCGGGCTCACATTGCTGGCGCGCTCGGCCAGCCGCAGCGCCGCGTCCAGCGCCTGGCCCGTGGGCACCATCTCTTCCACCAGCCCGATGCGCAGCGCGGTGGCGGCATCGATGCGCTCGTTGGCCAGGATCATGCGCTTGGCCCAGCCCTCGCCCACCAGGCAGGGCAGGGTTTGCGTGCCGCAGCCACACGGCAGCAGGCCGACGCCGGCTTCCGGCAGCGCCATCTGGGCCTGTTCCTCGGCAATGCGCACGTCGCAGGCCAGCGCGCATTCCAGCCCGCCGCCCATGGCATAGCCGTTGATCGCCGCGATCACCAGGGGGCGTGCGTTTTGCAGCGCCTCAAAGGCGGCACCGAAGCGTTGCGCCATCAGCCGCGCATGGGCGCGATCGCCGTCGGCAAAGCCATTGAGGTCGGCGCCGGCGCTGAAGAAGCGGCTGCCGTCGCCGGTGATCACGATGGCGCGCACGCGCGTGTCCGCATTCAGCGTGGCCACCAGTTGCTGCAACTGTGCCAGCCCCTCGGCGTTGAACGCATTGGCGGGCGGGCGCTTGAGGGTGAGGCGGGCGATATGTCCGTCGATGACGTGCTCGATCATGCTTGCCGCTCCTCTTGGGCCAGGTACTGGCGGATCACGCCCGAGAAGTCGAGCTGTCCGTCGCCGGCCTGGCTCACCGCCTGGTAGATCTGCTGGGCCATTGCCCCGAGGAACAGCGGTTGCCGCACGCTGCGAGCGGCATCCGTGGCCAGGCCCAGGTCCTTGAGCATCAGGTCCGCGCCAAAGCCGCCGCTGTAGCCGCGCGAGGCCGGCGCGGTCTCGATCACGCCCGGGTAGGGGTTGCAGGTGTCGGCGGCCCAGCAGCGGCCGGTGGAGGTGTTGACGATCCCGGCCAGCACGCCGGCGTCGATGCCCAGCTTGACGCCGAGCGCCATGGCTTCCGACACGCCGATCATGGAGATGCCGAGGATCAGGTTGTTGCAGATCTTGGCGACCTGTCCGGTGCCGGTGTCGCCGCAATGGACGATGTTGCGGCCCATGCCGGACAGCACAGGTTTCAGTTGTTCGAACAGGGTTGGTTCGGCGCCGACCATGAACGTCAGCGTACCGGCCTGCGCGCCGCCGGTGCCGCCGGAGACGGGGGCGTCGGCGATCGGGTTGCCTTGCTGCTTGGCCTCGACGGCCAGTGCGCGGATGGTGGCCGGGTCGATGGTGCTGGAGTCCACTAGCGGTACGCCGGGCCGTACGCCGGCAAGGACGCCTTCCGGGCCGAGGTAGGTGGCGCGGACGTGAGCGGCGGCCGGCAGCATGGTGATGACGAAGTCGGCTTCGGCGGCGGCCTTGCGGGCGGAGGGGGCTACGGCTGCGCCGTCGGCTTGCAGGGCTGACAGGGCGGTGGGGTTGAGGTCGAAGACGGTCAGGGTGTGGCCTGCCTTGAGCAGGTTGCGGGCCATGGGGGCGCCCATGTTGCCTAGGCCGATGAAGGCTATGTGCATGTTGGGTCCTTACTCTTGGTGTTTGGTGGTCGGTGTTTGGTGGTCGGTGTTTGGTGGTTGTGGCGACTGGAACTGCTTAACTGAAACTGCTGAACTTCAACTGCAGTTTCACCACCCCTGCGGGGCGGCGACCTACTTTCTTGTCTTGCCAAGAAAGTAGGCAAAGAAGGCGCG